>JAUYDJ010000061.1 GCA_030690025.1 Chloroflexota bacterium
TCAGACCGTGGAAATCGCCCGCCGCCTCGGCGGGATGGGTTTTTCCATAATAAGCGGCGGCGGGCCCGGCGTTATGGAGGCCGCCAACAAGGGCGCCCTGGAAGCCGGGGTTACTTCGGTGGGACTCAATATCGACCTGCCCGACGGGCAGGTCTGTAATTCTTACACCACAAGGTCGGTGACGTTCAGTCACTTCTTCGTTCGTAAAGTAATGCTGGTGAAGTATGCCATCGCTTTTGTCATTATGCCCGGCGGATTGGGTACCCTGGATGAACTGACCGAGGTGCTGACCCTGATTCAGACCCGCAAGATAAGGCCCTTTCCGGTAATACTGGTTGGCAGCGAATTCTGGAAAGGCTTCCTGGACTGGCTGCAGAGCACAGTCATGGCCAGGGGACTGGTCTCCGAGGAAGATTTCCGCCTGCTCAGAATCTGCGACAAGGTTGATGACATAGTGGATACCGTCCAGAAATGGTATATCAAACAGGAAATTGTCGGTAGAAAAGCGGTAGCCAGGTGACCTGCTGAGAAACCGATAACGGGCTAGGGTGTGCTCAACAAATACGAGCAGTTTTTACCGTAGTTACGTAGGCTTGGGTATATACTTCGCTCTGGTCTGAAGTCATTATTGTCTCAGAGAAACAGACTATTGGAGAAAAGGCTGGTCTCAACACTATCGTTTTACCACCCGGTTGCGTTATATTATTAGAGGCAATTTATATAAGTGTGCGGATTGGCATATGCCGCTACGATATGGGAGGTGGCGCAAATGAGTAAGAGCCTTCGGGTGCTGGCTGCGGCTGTAGTCCTGTCGCTCGCTGTCTTGACCGTACCGGCCCGCTCAGCCCTCGCGGCGCCGGCGATAACTCTATCGCCAACCATCGGCCTGGTGAACTCAACCGTTGATGTTAGCGGCACCGGTTTCGCCGCTAGCGTTGCCGCGAACGTCTATTTCTTTACTGGCCTGACTTCAGTCCTGGTCGCCTCCGATGTCACCGCCGCTGATGGCTCGATAGTCATATCTTTCAATGTCCCCGAGTCCCCGGGAGGCAACCATACCGTGCAGGTGCAGACCACGGCTGGTAACGCCAGCGCTGTTTTTGTGGTGGACCAGGCTACTAACCTGAACCGGACTGAGGCCCACGTTGGCGACCAAGTAACCGTCAGCGGTACCGGCTGGACCGCCAGTGATACGGTAAACATCAGCTTCGATGGCAGCACGGTGGGTTCCGCATCTACCAACGCCGCTGGCAGCTTTAGCGGCGTTAATTTTGCCGTGCCCGAGAGGGCGCGTGCAAACTACCTTGTCACCCTTACCGATGGCCAGTTTACTGACTCCGTTAGCCTACCGGTGCGGCAATGGATTACCCTTAACCCCATCTCCGGAGGCGTGGCCACATCAGTAAACGTCCGGGGCACCGGGTTCAGGGCCAGCCAGGCAATCACCATCACCTATGATGGCAATACTATTAACACCAACCCCGCCTCAATAATCGCCAGCAGCCTGGGCAGTTTCAATGTCTCTTTGACTGTTCCGGCCGGGGCCAGCCGCGCCGCCCAGGTGATAGTCAGTGATGGCGTCTACACGGCGTCGGCCACCTTCAACCTGGTCACCAGTTTTACCCTCAATCCCAGAACCGGCAAAGTGGGTACCACCGTCAACACCAGCGGCAGCGGGTTCGACCCAAACCGGAGCATCAGTATCGCTTTTGATGGCAACACAATCGCTACCGTTACCACCGATACCAGCGGCGCCTTCAGTACCACTTTTGCCATACCGGCCAGCGCTAACGGTAACCATGCCATATCCGCCAGCGATGGCACGTTTACCGCCAGTACCACCTTCCAGACTTTACCCAACCTGATAGTATCGCCGACCACCGGTCGTATCCGGGCACCGGTTACGGTGAGCGGCACCGGATTTGGTGTTAACCAGCAGGTAACTGTCAGGTTCGGCGCGGTCCTGGCCACAACCACGGCCACTGACACCAGCGGCAGCTTCAGCGGCCAGTTTGCGGTACCGCAGCTTGCTACCGGCAACTATAACGTGGTGGTCAGCGATGGCGTTAACACCATTACCGTGGTCTTCGCCATCACCGTCAACGTCACTCTCAGCAATACTACCGGTAACGTCGGCACCGTGTTGACCATTACCGGCAGCGGCTTCGCTGGCCCGGTAAACATATTGTATGACAGTACCGCCGTAGCAGCCGCCACCGCCGATGCCACCGGCGACTTTTCGGCTACCTTTACCGTGCCCCCAAGCCTTCACGGCCCCCACACTATTACTATCGGCGACGCGATAAACAAAGTCCAGGCCACCTTTACCATGGATTCCACACCGCCGCCGGTACCACAACTCCTGCTGCCGGCCGCCGGCGCCCGGCAAAATGAGCAACCTGCCCTTAGCTGGGGAGCGGTCGCCGACCCCAGTGGCGTGACTTACACCCTGCAGATTTCCGCCAATCCCGATTTTACGAATATCATCCTGCAGAAACAGGGGCTCACGGTTACCGAGTATACCCTCACTCAGGCCGAAAAGCTGCCGCCAAACGATAAGAACGCCCCCTACTACTGGAGAGTCAAGACCACAGACCTGGCCCAGAATGAGAGTGCCTGGTCAGTGCCGGGAGGTTTCTACGTGAGCTTCTTCCCGCCGTGGGCGCTCTATACCCTCTACAGCCTGGGTGGACTGATAGTCATCCTCTTCTTCTTCTGGCTGGGCAGGAAAACCGCGTCTTCGGCCCCGTTCTAGTCAGTAACACAGGAGTAGATTTGAGAGAGGGGGCGGAAAGCCCCCTCTCTTTTCTATTCAGGTAGTTGTTAGCATTCAGTAATATCCGAATAGGGGCATCAGACACAAGCGGTAGTTCTCCCAGCCTTTTACTCAATCTTAGTTGTCGTCGGTGTCATTGCGAGCGAAGCGAAGCAATCTCGGATGGGTGGGGAATGAGATTGCTTCGTCGCTACGCTCCTCGCAATGACAACCATGATTGAGCAGAACCCTTCCAAATGCGAGGTTGACAAACTCGCCGGTTTTATGATTAACTGTGGGATAATTTGAGTCCTTATCTACGTTCCCAGCGGCCTTACCTAGCCAATACGGTTGACCGCACGCCTTCGGTTGTATTCCACTCTGGCTAGTTATAAAATTATAGTGGGGAAAGGAGAGAAAATTGGAAGCTCGCATCTTAAAAATTGACCTGACTAACCGGTCCTATGGCATTGAGGTAATTCCGGACAAAATACGCAAGCAGTTCCTGGGCGGACGGGGTCTGGGGGCTTACCTCCTGTACAAAGAGGTACCGGCCAAAACCGACCCGCTGAGCGAACAGAACCACCTTATCTTCGCGGCTGGCCCGGCCAATGGCACCGGTTTTTACTTTAGCTCAAAAGTAAGCGTAACCACCAAATCGCCGCTGACCGATATCTATTTGTTCGCCATGTCCAGCGGCTCTTTCGGGCACTGGATGAAAAGAGCCGGCCTCTGGGCAATTGATATTGAGGGCATCGCCAAGAAGCCCACGTACATCGACATCGATAACGAGAAGGTAGAGTTTAAGGATGCCACGCCGCTATGGGGCAAAAACCCGGCGGAAGCCCAGCAAGCCATGCTTGGTGGCAAGAAGGGCGCTACCGCGGCCATTGGCGCCGCCGGGGAGAAACTCATCAACTATGCCGCCATCTTCAGCGAGGGCCAATACTACCGCGCCTTCGGACGGGGCGGCAGCGGCTGCGTGATGGGCGCCAAGAAACTCAAGGGCATAGTCGTCTCCGGCGACAGAGAGGTCGAGATTGCTGACAAAGCCAGATTTGACGCCGCCAAGGCGGCCGTTATGGCCAACATCAAGGCCAACCCGAAGTGGGCCAAGACGCAGCGCGACCACGGCACCGGCTTCGATATCGACCTGATGAGCGAAAGAGCGATACTACCCACCAGGAACTGGCAGAAGGGGACTTTTGAAGGCTACGCCGGTATATGCACTTCTCTGACCGATAGCGTATGGCCGCGCAAGAGCATACCCTGCGGCCCTTACTGCCCGGCCACGTGCTCGCACTATATTCAAATCGAGAAAGGCCCTTACAAGGGGGCCCATTGTGACGGCCCGGAGTATGAAACGCTCTACACGCTGGGTTCCAACCTCGAAATCAGCAATTACGATGCTATCATCGCCGCCGCCCAGCTTTGTGATGAGTTCGGTATTGATAGCATGACCGCCGGACTGACGCTGGGCTTTGCCATCGAGTGCTTTGAAAAGGGCCTCATCGGACTGAAGGACACCGATGGCATTCCGCTCCGCTTTGGCGACGCCGAGTTGATGATGACCCTGCTGAACAAGATGGTCAGGCAGGAGGGCTTCGGCAAGAAGCTGGCTCTAGGCGTAAAAAAACTCTCCGAAGAAATCAAAGGCTCGGAAGAGTTTGCCATGCATGTGAAGGGGCTGGAGCTGGGCGGCTACGAGTGCCGCGACCTGAACGGACAGGCCCTGCAGTTTGCCGTTTGCGCCCGGGGCGGCTGCCATCATGCCTATGGCCTGCCTGCCCGGGTGGAGGCTTATGACGGCACCAGCACCAAGGTAGAAGGCAAAGCAGAATGGCTGGCCAAGAAAGTATGTCCCGGCCAGATGATGAACGACTGCTTCCCGTCCTGCAGCTTCCGCCGGTTGGTGCTCACTCAGCCCATACAGGCCGAGGCAGTCTCCGCCATAACCGGCGAGCCGTGGTCGGTGGAGGACTTCGGCAAAGTTGCGCAAAGGCTAGCCGCCGT
>JAUYDJ010000075.1 GCA_030690025.1 Chloroflexota bacterium
TAGATAAGCCCGGGTAACGTAAACACCCTCGGCGGGCAGCGCCTGATTCAGGTCGATATCGATATTGGCGGTGGGGAAGCCCAGCCCGGCGCCGCGGTGCGCGCCGCTGATAATGCGCCCGTGCAGGCTGAAGGGACGGCCAGCCAGCCGGGCGACCTTTTCCATATCTCCCTGGGCAAGGGACTGCCGGATGGCGGTGCTGCTGACTATCTCACCATTGATGACCACCGGCGGCACCATGATTACGCTGAAGTCCATCTCCTGACCCAGGGCGCGCAGGGCATTGATATCGCCCTCGCGGGCCTGGCCCAGGGCAAAATCGGGGCCGACCAGCAGGGCGCGCATGCGCAGGTGCTTCTGCAGCTCGCTGACAAAGTCGCGGGCACTGAGCCGGGCCAGTTCACGGGTGAATGATAGCGTGACCACGATGTCCACCCCCTCATCCTTGAGCAGCCGGGTGCGGGTGGCCAGGTCGGTCAGGAAGGGCAGCCGCGTCTGCGGCGACAGCACGGCGTCAGGGTGCTGGCGGAAGGTAATTACCCCGCTGAGCAAGTCCTGCTGGCGGGCATGTTCCTTTAGCTGCGCAATTAGGTATTTATGGCCCAGGTGGACGCCGTCAAATACCCCGATGGTCAGCTTGGTATCTTTTTCAGGTGATACCCTGGCGAGTTCTTGTTCCACGGTCACGGCTGTTTTTCCTTAAACACCGGCTTACTGAATTGTGTGCGGGACAAAAAGGCGGATAGGCCGGTGGGTTGTTGAAATAAATAGTATCATAAGCCTGATTCAGGCGTCAAATGACTATGAGGACTTATATGGCACCTTAACTTGAGTTTTCCGTGTGCCTCACCCCCTTAATCCCCTTCAGGGAGAACCCTTCAGGGTGAACCCCTCTCCATTGGAGAGGGGGAAGAAATAAAAAGAAGGGGGCTCTGCCCCCTTCTTAAAAATACTTACCCAGAAAGGATACTGCTGGTCTAATACTTGGCGAGGGCAGCACGCCTGTTGGCAGCAAATTCCCAGAAATATAGCAGGGCGAGGAGTGCTGCACCCATTAAATCTGTAACCAACCCCGGGAAAATTAGCAAAACGGCGGCGCCCAGGGCCATAATTCGTTGAATGATGTTGATGTGGCCTTTGAATCCCCAGCCCTGCAAGCCGGTGGCAAATGCAAATACGCCAACAATAGAAGTGACTGCGGCCAGCGCGATTTCCCCGGGAGTGCCAATTACCAGCAGTGCCGGCGCATAAATGAACATGAAAGGCACTAGAAAGGTGGCGGCTGCCATCTTCAAGGCTACCCAGCCGGTTATAGTCCTTGACGCTCCGGCGATGCCGGCAGCCACGTAAGAGGCGCTAGCTACCGGTGGTGTAATCAGGGAGAGACAGGCATAGTAGAAAACGAACATGTGGGCCTGAAGGGTAGGCACGCCAATTTTTATCAGCGCCGGAATAACCAGGGCTACCATTAGTATGTATACCGGAGAAATTGGCATTCCCATGCCCAGAATCAGTGCCGCCAGCATGGTAAAGAATAGGGCTGGTATGAGTGACCCCCCGCTTACGGCAACCACCAGGGAGGTAAAGCGGTCGCCAAGACCAGTAATATAGATGGCGCCGATAATAATGCCGGCAATGGCGCAGGCAATAGCAACTACCACTGTGCCTCTGGCCCCATCTGACAGCGCGGTGATTAGCTTTTTGGGGGTCAGTGCGGTTTTGCGGCGGACATAGCTCATCGCAATGGAAGCAAAGATGCTTATGGTGACTGAGAAGAAGAGGCTGCGCCCGATAACAAGTAAGTATAGGAGCACTATTACCGGTACTATGAGATGACCGTAGTTAGCCAGGCCGTGTTTTATCTTGGGCAACTCTTCTTTTTTTAAGCCCCGGATACCCATTTTGGCGGCTTCCAGGTCGACCATGAAGTAAACGCTGACAAAATACAGGATGGCAATCAGGGCGGCGTGTTTGGCGATGCTGATATAAGGAATACCGGTGTACTCAGCCATCAGAAAAGCGGCGGCGCCCATGACCGGTGGCATAAGTTCGCCGCCGGTAGCGGCGGCGGCTTCTACGGCACCGGCGAAGTGGGGTGAGAAGCCGATTTTTTTCATCATCGGTATGGTGAATGTCCCGCATACCGCCACATTGGCACTACCGGAGCCGCTAATGGTGCCGAACAAGGCACTCGATAGAATGGCTACTTTAGCCGGGCCGCCTCGGAACCTGCCTGCCACTGCCGTTGCCACATCGGTAACGAGCTCGCCAAAACCTGTTTGTAGCATGAAGGCCCCGAAAATGATGAAAAGGACAATATAAGTAGCCGATATTCCCAGAGGAATGCCAAATATTCCGCCGGTAGTCAGGTACTCCAGGTCCAGAAACATATCAAGGCTTACTGGTGGATGATACAATATCCCCGGCAAGTAGGGACCGACAAATACGTAGATTATGAAGATTAAAGCTGTGATGCTCAGGAACGCTCCTACCGTTCTACGCGCTGCTTCCAGGACCAGAATCAGACTTATTATTGCCACAGCTTTTTCTACTGGCACGAGCGGAGTAACATAGTACATTCTCTCGAACACTATGTAAAAGTAATTAATGAGTAGATA
>JAUYDJ010000148.1 GCA_030690025.1 Chloroflexota bacterium
AGCCCCCCTTCTTTAGAATACTCCCCCTGAACCTGGACTATTTGACCAGGCTGGCGGCTGGCTTCATGGTAACGCAGCCTTCAATGGGGCAGACCACCCGGCAGTTGTAACACCCCTGGCAAATGTTTTCGTCTACCTGGCAGACCCCGTCATTCTCCTGCATTGCCTCAAACCAGCAGACTTCCAGGCACTTGCCACAGTCAATGCATTTCTCCGGGTCTACCACCGCCTTCTCGCGGTACTCCGGGGTGCGGTACATCTGGTCGTAGTTGATGCTGGCTTTGGTGGCCACGCCGATAATATCCTGCACACTGCGGTAGCCCTTGGCATTCAGAAAGCCATTCAGGCCCTCGATGGTCTGCTTGAGCATGGAGTAACCTTTGACCATAACCGTAGAGCAAATCTGCACCGCGCTGGCGCCGGCCATGTGAAACTGCACTACGTCCTGCCAGTCATAGACTCCGTTGGAGCCGACTATGGGGAAGCCGGGGACCGTCTCCGAGATTCGGGAGACCCAGCCAATCGAGATGGGCAGCATCCACGGGCCGCCGACGCCGGCCCAGCCCCAGATAAAGGGACGGGCATTGTCGATATCAATGGCCAGTCCCAGGACGCGGTTCATGCAGGTGACGCCGGCGCCGCCGACCTCTTTGACGCCTTTGGAGGTAGCGGCTAAATCGGCCTGCTGCGGAGAGAGCTTGATAAATACCGGTATGGACACGCTCTTACATATTTCCCGGGTAACGGTAAAGTAGTCCTGGGCGACTTTGAGCAGGGCGCCCTTTTCGACCATCTTCTCCACGTTGGGGCAGCCGAGGTCAACCTCGAGCATCTTCAGCCCGGCCTGTTCCATCTTTTTGGCGAAGCGGGTCATGTCGTCGATAACCTTGGAGCCAAAGATGCTGCCGACAACATAAGAATCGGACTGCGAGGCGTATTTTTGCGCTTTACCCAGCAGTTCCACCCACTGGTCTTCGTCATCGCGGCACCACTGGATTACGCCGGAACGGCAGTAGTTAGTGTAGAATTTGGGTATGTTCTTGCCGGTCACCGGTTTGCGGTCATAGCCCAGTATACAGAATTTAGCCAGCGGGAATGGCCGCTTCGTCTCGTGGCCGGTGGTGTAGGCGGCGCAGTAGGACTTGGCGACCACTGCCCCGGCCCCGGCATCAATCCCTCTCTTTATCTTGTCGTAGGTGGAAGTGGGCTCACCGGAAGCTACCCAGATTGGGTTCTTGAACTTAATACCAGCAACTTCTACACTCAGTTCAGCCATTCGTCCCTCCTCGTCTATCTATGATACCCTGCGGCGATTTCTCAAGTCAAAATACCCCTATATTGGTTCTGTGTGCATTTGGTGTCATTGCGAGTCCCGACCTGTCGGGACTAAGCAATCAGTCATACCCATTTACACGGTCACCACGAACAATGAAAACGCCGACGCACTGTCATTCTGAGTCCCGATAAAATCGGGACTCAGAATCCGTTCTTTCTTTGACGGATTCTTCAGTCGTCCGCCTGCGGCATACTCCTTCAGAATGACACAATAGCCTGAAACATATTTTCGTAGCAATGACATTGGAAATCGGCTACAACTAAAACCGAACAGCCCCCTATATTTTCAGAAGCTTTCTGGCATTGGTCTCATAAATCTTCTTCTTGTCCGCATCGGGGAGGGCACTGTCTTCCAGGTTCTTTATCACCTCATTGATACGGATGCGCCCGTGCTCGATGTCAAAAGGCATGTCAGTGCCGAAGAGCAAATGGTCGGCGCCAAAGAACTCATAGCCGCACAGCAGTGACAACGGGCCGCCGGACATGACAATATCATTGTAGAACATGCGGAAATACTCTACCGGGCGCTTGGAGAGATTCTTAATGAAGGCGGCATCCTCCAGCCCGCGCTTCTCCGCCAGGTCCCACATGTGGATAATGCGGTCGCGGAAGAAGGGCACCAGTCCACCGCAGTGGTGCGTTATAAACTTGAGGTTGGGGTACTTCTCCAGGACGCCGCTGCAGACCAGGCGGGTCATGGCCACAGCGGTCTCATAGGGCCAGCCGAACAGGTTATTGATGCCGTACTTCGACCTCGTTTCCGTGGCGTAGTCGGCGAAGGTGGCTTCCCGTACCGGGTGAATCCAGATGGGCAGGTCATAGCTGGCCATCTTTTCGTAAAGGGGCATGTACTCCGGCGAGTCCAGCGGTTTGCCGGCGATGTTAGTGTCCAGCCGTATTCCCTTCAGCCCTAGCTGTTTAATGGCCCGGTCGGTCTCATCCAGGGCGGCCTGCATATCGCTCAGGGCTAATGAGGCTACCCCGGCAACGAACCTATCGGGGTGCATGGCGCATATCTCGGCCATTTCATCGTTACAGACCCGGGCCGCCTCGGCGGCATGTTTGGGGTCGGGGATAATATCCGGGGAAGGCATGTTGATGGTGAGCACCTGCACGTAGTCGTCAAACCCATCCAGCACTTTCAGGCGGAAATCCATGTCCCAGAGGGCGGGCATTAGCTCGTTGCCCACCAGGTTACGGTTCGTCTTGACGAAGGATGCCGGCAGGTATTTGTAGAGGACTTCCTTGTACTTGTTGCCGAAGATGTGGCAGAAAATGTCTATTTTCATTTTCCCTCCTCGTGGCAAAATACTGCCTTATAGAATAGCATTTCTGGGGGGGACTGGCAAACGGTTTACGGACAGCCGGTATCATTGGAATTGTCATTGCGAGTCCCGACAGGTCGGGACGCTGAAGTCGGGACGACGAAGCAATCTCAACTGTAGGTTCTCTCGGAGGAGTGTGCGGCTAGCCAATGGCCCTGAGGACTTTCTTATAGTCCTTCAGACTTTTGAAGAGATAATCGGGGTGGGCTTTGGCCAACTGGTCGGCGGAGTAGATGCCGGTGGCGACGGCGATGGTCAGGGCGTTGAACTGCCTGCCGCACTCGATATCACGCACCGAATCGCCGATGATGACGATATCTTTATCCCTGAATCTGCGGCCGGTAAGTCATTCCGCTTTATCCAGTGCCAGCTGTACCATGCCGGCGCGGGTGGGGGCATCCGTGCCGAAGACAGCAAACCTGAAATGCCTGTCCAGCGAGGTCGCCGACAGGATACTGGTGGCGACGGCCTTCGAGTCGCCGGTATAAAGCGCCAGGAGGTGGCCGGTGCGGGAGAGCGCCTCCAGAAGCTCCTCGACCCCGGGTAGAATATATCCGGCTGCGTCCCGGGGGATGCTTTCGGCGAAGAGCTTCTCGTAGCTCTCCAGCAGCTCTTCGGGTTTTACTCTATCGTTGGGTATATTCTTGCGCCGGGCCAGTTCGGCAAAGCTATCGGTTAGGCTGCGGCCGGCGTAGTCAATCTCGGTGAGGCGGGCATCCACACCGAAGAATTGCCGGAATAGTTTCCGCGCCGCCTCATCATGGACGGTGATGAATTCCACCAGGGTCTGGTCGAGGTCAAAGATTACCAGCTTCATATTTACTTGTTCGGGGGATAGGTCTTGACGGCTTTGGCTACCGCTCGACCGAGGTCGCGGCATCTGGCCAGGTCCTCCGTTTTGGGCTGCCACTTGGCCAGGACGCCCTCGGCGACCACCGGTATCTTGGAACGGCCGAGGTGCTCCTCAAGCTGCTTCACGCTTTCGCCGCTCCAGCCGTAAGAGCCAAAGGCCGCCCCGACCTTGTTCTGGAAACGCAGGCCTTTGAGGTCTTCGAGGATGGGGGTAATGGTGGGCAGCAGCCCCTGGTTAAAGGTAGGCGAACCGATAACGACTGCCCTGGCCTTGAATATCTCGGCGACGACATCATTGCGGTCGGATACGGCCATGTGAAAAATCTGGTAGGGGACGCCTTCGTCGGTCAGGCCTTCTCCTATGGCTTCGGCCATGTGCCGGGTGCCGTCCCACATGGTATCGTAAAGGACTACCGCCGTATTCTCCGGTGTCTGCGCCGCCCACTCCTGGTACTTCCGCACAATCTGGAGGGGGTCTTTGCGCCAGATAACACCATGACTGGGGGCTATCATCGTCACCGGCAGCTTCAGCGCCAGGACTTCCTCAATCTTCTTCAAGACCTGGTTGCTGAAAGGCGTGAGGATATTGGCGTAGTACTTGAGCGCCTCTTCATACAGCTCCTGCTGGTCGACTTCGTCATTAAAGCGGTAGGCGGTGGCATAGTGCTGGCCGAAGGCATCATTGGGCATGAGGATATTGGGGCCGCTGACATAGGTAAACATGCTGTCCGGCCAGTGCAGCATGGGCGCTTCAATAAATATCAGCTCGTTCTTGCCTATATTAAGCCGCTCGCCGGTCTGCACCACTTTGAAGTTCCAGGGCTGATGGAAGTGTCCCTCGATGCTCTCCCGGCCTCGTTTAGAGACAACGACGGTAGCGTTGGGGATATGCCGCATGACCGCCGGCAGCGACCCGGAGTGGTCAACCTCGGCATGGTTGGCCACGACGAGGTCGATTTTGGCCGGGTCAACAATTTCGCGGATGTTCTCGATAAGCTGGTCCTGAAATGGCTGCCAGACCGTGTCCACCAGGACGACTTTATCATCAACGATAAGGTAGGCATTGTAGGCTGAGCCCCGGTGTGTGGACAGCTCATGGCCGTGAAAGTGCCGCAGCGCCCAGTCCACCACCCCCACCCAGTAAACGCCCTTGGCCAGTTCGGTTATCATGGTTGCTCTCCTTTGTAGCTGAAGTAGTTTTTGTACTATCAGGTGGCTATTGGTTCCGTTCGTTTTTGGTTGCTGTCATTATGATATAATATGATATAATCTGTCACTCCCAGAGAGTATTGACCTCACCCCTTTATCCCGATAACATCGGGGAGAGATTTAAGAGAGGGGGCTTTCAGCCCCCTCTCTTTTTACTCTACCCCCTTCCCTTAGCAAGGGAAGGGGGCAAGGGGGTTAGGTTCGTGCCTAAAAGTAAGAACCCTCAAGGCAACTAAATGCGAGCAGAACTCGGCAATGTTAAAAGCGCCTTGAGAGTAGCACACTAATGAGTATAACACAGGTTGACCTCGGCTACCCATCCCTTCAGGGCAGGGGTGCATTCTGCGGGACTGGCGCTAAGGCTTGCCTGAAACTAACGTGGATTTCGCATTATTACGGGTGGGCAGCAAGCGGACATCGTCGGTGGCATTCTCCACCGAGGCCAGGGCCTGGATGGTCAGGTGGGCCAGCTTCTGGCGTTTCCGGTGCTTCGACAATCATGATGACCTCGTGCGGACCTTCCACGACGTCTGCCGTCACCCCTGGCTTACCCCGCAAAGTCCGGGCTACCCAATCGGTGCTGCCCATCTTCTCCTTCAAGACCAGCGCCCCGGCCCGAGTTCATAATCACCTGTTTCATGTTCCCTTAACCTCTTTTCTCCTTCTTTCTGACTATATAATTGCACCTATCCGAGCAATTGCCTATGACTTTTGTCACAGGTTTTTGAGCCTATGCCACCGGGCGGTAGAGATGCCCGGCGGTATAGCCTTTTCTCAGCCGTCTATCGGGGATGTCCTGCTGAAGCAGGTCGCGGTACAGCCGGGAAAAGTGAGCGCCCTTCCCCGGGTGGTCGATAAGGAACTGGCTGAAGCCGGCGGCTTGCAGCTTGCGGATATCGTTGAACAGGCCAAAGGGGCGGCTGTTCAGGACTTGCCAGTAGCTGCCCTCTTGCCTCACCGGGAAGCTCAGCCCCTGGCGGTCGACCAGCTTGCGGTCGTTTAGCTCGATGAGGGTATTGACCAGCACCACGTAGCCGTGGCAGAAGACGACCACGTCCTTGTTCTGCAGTCCGGCCATCTCCTGCAGCGTCAGCTCCGGCGAGAGCACGGGCGTGACGTTGTACCTGCCGAAGAAGAGCAAATCGAGGTCGTTGAAGGCGTTCAGCGAGTAGTCCAGGTAGACGGGGACATTGAACTCCGCTCGCCGGGGTAGAAAACCAGCATTGCCGGTGAGAATGGCCGCCGGGCGCTTCTGTTTCAGCAAATCAAAAGCCCGGGACAGCGCGGCATCGTCCATTATGCGGGGCAGGTAGGCGCCTATTTCAGCTTCAGGGAAGTCGGGAGCGAAGATATCATAAAAGACAATGTCAGCGCCGGCTTGAATAGACTCCCTGGCCTCGGCCAGCGAATAGGCCTTGACCAGCAGCTTGAGGGCGGGGGAGGTGACCGGGGTAATTTCCGGTAAGACGGGCTTGACAATCTTTCTAGCGGGGATTGTTATGGGAGAGCGCACGATAGTGAAGTCAGGTTCAACCCTGATTCCAGTGGACGAGGTCAGATAAATGCGGGAGCCATCTTTGGCGTCGAGACCGGGGTTGACCCTCTCGCCGGCTGCTGCTGAAGTGACCTTGTTACCGGCAGCGATTATTTCTTTGATGACCGCGCCGCTGACGCTGTTCTTGTGCCAAATACCGACGCCGTCGCCCACGGCGACCGGGCGCTGCACGACTATTTCACTATTCTCCATCACGCCCAGGAAAGCGCCGCGGTTCATCGGCTTTTCCGGTGAGACTAAGTTCTTACTGCCGCCGATAAAGCCTTCGGTGAACTCCCGGTTAAAGACAACCTCGATTTCTGTCAGTTCTTTCTCAGGAACGGTGAACTTGCCTGCCAGGTATGAATCGATGGCTTTGCGGTAGAGGCGAGTGGCTACCGCTACGTACAGCGGCGAGCGCATACGCCCTTCAATCTTGAAACCGCTGATGCCGGCCTCAATTAGCGTGGGAATCTGTCCGACCAAGCACAGCTCCTTCGTGCTCAAGGGGTAGCTGCCGTTATACTGCTGGCGGCACAGTTGAGCGCAGGAACCCCGGTTGCCGCTGCGGCTGCTGACGAAGCTGGAGAACAGGCACAGGCCGCTGTAGCTGAAGCACAGCGCCCCGTGGACAAATACCTCGGCGCTGACACCGGAAGCTATGATACGCTTGATTTCCTCAAGAGAAAGCTCGCGGGGCAGGATAATCCTGTCGGCGGACTGCACCAGGGAGGCGCTGTCGGTATTGCCGATGGCGGCCTGGGTGGAAATAAAGACCTTCAGTCCGGGAAAGTCCCTCTTGATAGTCTCCAGAAAGCTGATATGCTGGATAATCACCCCGTCAATGCCCAGCGCGTAGGCACGTGAAAGGACACCGAAGAAGCGCTTAAGCTCGTGATTTTTGACCAGGGTGTTCAGCGTCAGGTAAACGCGCACGCCATGGCCATGGCTGTAATCGACCACTTTACCCAGCTCTTCCAGGGAGAAGTTGCGGGCGTTAATGCGCGCATTGAACTCTCGTGTCCCCAGGTAGACGGCATCGGCGCCGTTGCTCACGGCGGCCCGCAGGCAGTCCCAGTCGCCGGCGGGGGACAGCAGTTCCGTTGTTGCTGAATGTTTGACTGGCATATTTTAAGTTATCAGTCCCTGTTTGAGCAGGGCGGGGAGTATTTTGTTGCGGGTAACCGGTGCGAGCTTAGACCAGTCATCGTTCTTGCCGAACCAGACCAGCCGTTTTACCTCGGAGCAGGGCTTCAGTTCGCCGCTGAAATCGCCTAGGTAAAGCTCAAGGTGGACGATGGCGTCTTCCCGGCCGGCGGCCGCGTCCTCAAATGCGCCCAGGTAGCGCAGTGA
>JAUYDJ010000242.1 GCA_030690025.1 Chloroflexota bacterium
TTTGCCTTTTTCACCCATAATAGATGGGCACTGGGACAGCTAGAAAGACAAGTCCAGCAGTATGGATTAACTGAACATATGGTTCCCGGTGATTATCTGGACGGCTACAGCTACCATACCTTTGGAGATATGTTCAAGAATCCCGAGAAATATACTAATACCATCACTCAAGCCATCAAAAAAGTAGTTGCCAACGGGGCAGGCGTGATAATGGCAGCATCTCTCCCCCTCAATGTTTGGCTCATAAAGCAGGGGATAACAGAAATCGATGGAGCCTGTATCCTTGACCAATTTGGCTTCATAGTAAAGCAGGCGGAGCTAATGGTAGAATTGAAAAAGATTGGCATTAAGAGAAGCAAATATGGCCCGCTCCAGAAGGAAATGCTGGAGGCAATGCAGAAGCTGTATTTGCCGTGATTAAACTTAGAGTGCTTTTGGTGACATTCTTCGCGCTGATTTGTTGAGCCCTGAGGTGATGCCGCTCTTCTACAAGGATCTGCGATCCCCATCCTCATCGCCCTTGTCTTCTCACCTCTTCCTCAGCGGCACGTAGTGCTTCCTCATCGTCGACCAGGGGGTCCTCCGCTATAGTCTCGTCCGTGATTCTCTCCGGCGGTTGCTCTCCATAATAGAAGTCTCGACCACAGTCGAAACATCTGTAGGTCAAGGATCGCTGCCCTCTCCATACTCTGACATGATTGGGATGGTCAGCCCCGTGATAAACTATCAGCCGAGTATCTTTGCTCCCGCAAAACGAGCAGGGAGGACCCGTCCGCTGGGGATGTCTAACAGTCTTCTTACGTCGAAAAGGCCACGTGACACCCTCATTCTATTCCATCCTGTCGGCGCGTGGCAATGCGGTTGTCTTTGAGAATCGAGCTGGAACAACAATTGTCCAGAATGTGCAGACCTCAATAATCGCCCAAACTGGTCACTCATATTGCTATCCTCGCTGAATTTCATACAGGATAACAGCGCTGTCCTCGCCCCAACCCCAAAAAGTAGCACCTTCTCAGCCGTCTTTGAAGTCCCATCCTCACTCGGCACGGGAACAGAGTTTCTGGTAGCCGTCGCGAAACACTTATGCGATCATACGACGTAGAACAGTGTGGCGACGACTAGGAGTCCCGGCATGGCGAAGACTTCGTTGGCCAGCCCCTGCCGAAGGTCGAACCGCCCCTGTTGGCGAGGGTATGGTCTCAACGTTGGCCATAGACGGGGAACCAACTTACGATACTCGCCATACTCGCCCCTAAATTTCTGAGCCAAATACTCTTCTTCGTAAGGTAGCACGTTACTATAAACAAAAGCATAGGCTCCTAATGCGATCAGGGGCGAAAACCATAGGCCCGACATGAGGCAGAAGGCCGCCATTATTGCTAAGATACCAAGGTACATTGGGTTCCCGACCCGTGCGTACGGGCCCGCAGTGATAAGCACGTCACCCTGAACAACACGCTCTCGGGCCGTGGTTCCTACGAAGCCGGCAGCCCATGTCCGGTATGCCTGAGCAGCGAGTGCAATAGATAGAGCTACGGCGTATAGCGGAGCTGCCAGGCGCTTGTCAAGCCCTGGCCAAGTACCGTAATCCGTGGATTCTTGTGGGCAGCGGGGTGTGCTGGGCTTCCCAGCCACGCTCGGGCGGTTTTTGCCCCCGGATTGCCCCTTGGTGCGCCGCCAGAAACGCTCAGTACCGATTCGGCACCGCGGATGCACTCAAAAACGGGAGACCCGCGCCTGTCATCGGGCATGGTTACCCCAGGATAGCCGTCAAGCTATCCCTGGCTTCGTCGTGAGCTCAGCCGAACGGCTCTGGCCCCGATCTCGGGGCTACCCTGGGCTTAAGCTCAAAGCTGCTATCCTCCTTCGGCCCGGAGCCAGTAACGCCGCCAGCGCCTTTGCGGCTACGCGCAGCAGGATTTGCCCGGCATGACTTATGAGACGGCCTATCATGGTGAACACAGCAAACCTCAAACGCTTGGGATGGGCATCGGCGTACTCCGGTGGCAAGGCTGCCTTCTTGAGCAACTGGAGCAGATTGTGCGTTATTACCTGCAGCCCCCGCCTCTGAGCGGGGGCGGCGTTGGCCCCGTGCTTGGCGCTGGGGAACACTCCCGCCGCCAGGTCGCTCACCAGTATGTGATGTACCTGCTCTATGGTGCCCGCCTTGCCTCGCTGCCACTCAAGCACAGCCTGCCCTTCCATATCCCACAAGTTAGTAACTACCGCGAAGTGGCGCACCGACACCCCATCCTCAAACAGCTCTCCCTGCTGCCGGCGCAGCCTTATCGCCAGGTAACGGTAAGGACGGCTGTCCTTTTTCTCATATTCACGTGTTGGCACATAGGGCACCTCGGTCCACTCACGAACCACCCCGTGTTTCTCCGTCTTCCACATATGCCAGGCATCCGCGGGCAACCGCTCTATCTCCTGCCTAAGCTGCGGGCTCATATCAGCGCTCACCGCAAACCCCCAGCGCCGGCCATCCCAGTGATCCAGGACATCCTGCTCGTAGGCGGCTGAATCGGAACGCACCTTCACCCGCCACTCCCCTGACGGCAACGTGGCAAAGGCATCGTCCACCACCCGAATCATGTCCTTAGATGCAGGCACGTTACCGTCCCGGAACTCGTCCTCCAGCACCAGCATGGTCTCCGCCCAGGATACCTCTATGGGCTGAAAGGCTTTGCAGCCTTCATAGCAATACTTCGCGTTGACCTTGCTTGTCTCTATGAGTTGAGCATCCACATCCAGCGTCACTTCCCATCCCGGCTTTACATTCTCTACATACGCCCATACCGTCCGCCGGCTCAGCTCCTTCAGCCCAACCACTGGCCCGGATTCGGCAGGAATGAAGCTCCCTTGCAAAGGCTGCCCTGCCATCAAAGCCTCATCGTGGAAGGTGTCCAGCCACTGCCGGGCCGTCTCCGGCGCTGGTGGCTGGTAGCCGAGTATCCCCGCCAACCCTTCATCATCCCTCAGACGCTTCATATCATCGACACACTCACCGCCCAGCGCGCTGAGCAGTACGAAGCTCTCCACCATCTGGCCATGCTTCAGACCCTTGCTCGATTTCTTCGCCGGCAACACCCTGTCTGCCGCCTCCCCCATCTCCAAACGCCGGAACAAATCCACCAGCAGTGATGCTCCAGCCCAGGGAGTAGATGTCTCTCTCAAACCTCCCACTATCTTGACACCCAGGCGCTCCGACGGCTTCTTCATCGTCACCTCCTGGGTGATAGACTACCACATACGAATCATATCTGCACTAGCTGCCCAATCCACGGATCAGGGAGTGAACGCTGTCTTGACAAGGATATTGGCTGGGGTCTAAACTTGGCAGCGCCAATCGGGCAGAATACGATTGAAGCGAAGCATAATGTTGCACCTTGGAGTAAGTGATGGCAGACACCACCCGGAAGAACAAGCTCCTCAAAGAAAAGGTCAAAGCGATCGAGGTAAAGAAGAAAAGCATTTCCAGCCTACTGGAGGAGATGGCCGACACCGGTTTTCAGGGACGAAAGCTGGCTGAGGTTGTCAGAGTCCTGGAGCAAATGATTAAGGACAAAGACCTGACCATAATCCTGGGCTATGCCGGTTCTCTGAGCACCACCGGCCAGTGGAAGATGGTCAACTGGCTGATCGAGAATCGTTTTATCGATGTCCTGGTCTCTACCGGGGCCAACATCTCAGAGGATATAGTCGAGGCAATGGGCAACTCCTATTGGCGGGGTAGCCACGTGGTTGACGATGCCCAGCTTCTTAGAGCTGACATCAACAGGTATTACGATGTCTACGGCTCTGAGATCGATTATATGCAAATGACCGAGCTGATCGCCGATTTCATCGTTAAGAACTTGAAGCCAGACTACCCCTATTCTTCGAGGGAATTGATGTACCTTTTCGGTAACTGGCTTCTGGAAAGGGGCATCAACAGCATTGTTGCCACGGCAGCGAAATACAGGGTGCCAGTGTTCTGCCCTGCTGTCGTTGACAGCCCCTATGGAGACGCCGGCTTGATTGCTAAGAGCCAGGGGTTCAACCTGGTACTGGACAACATGAAGGACTACGTTGAGTTCATGAGCCTGGGCAAGAAGATCAAGGAAACGGGTGTCATCTATATCGGCGGCGGTGTGCCGAAAGACTTTATCCAGTTGCTGGCCGTTACCGCTGACCTCCTGTATCCAGAGAGGACGATCCCCGGCCGGAAGCCCGACGTCATCCGGGCAAAGAGGACTCGCGGCGATGAAGCCCTCGTAGAAACGTACTATCCGCACAAGTATGCAGTCCAGATTACCACGGACTCCCCGCAATGGGGAGGTCTATCGGGTTGCACTTTTGAGGAGGCAACCAGTTGGGGCAAAGAGAAAGTCGGTGCTCCCAAAGTCCAGTGCTACTGCGACGCTACTATTGCCTTGCCTCTAGTCACTCACGCTCTTAATGAAAGGATCAGGGTCAAGAGGCATGGTCCGGATTATCCCGAGTTCTTTGGGAAAGGCCTTGGAGGCTAGTTCTCCCGTTTGACATAGCTTAGTCCCTCAGTCACCAGACAGATGCTGCTTCTGTAGCAACAGTATGTGGCTCATTCTGAGTCTTTGCCATAGATAATACAATATGGTAGACTAATGCTGAGGTGACATATGAACGAGGTAAAGTCAAGGCTACATGTTGGTGGCAGACTGGTAATACCGTCCCGGTACAGGAAAGCGTTGGGCCTCAAACCTGGTGACGAAGTGGTACTGATCCTTGAAGAAGGTGAGATAAGGGTTGTTACTACGCGCCAGGCAGTCCGGCGGGCCCAGGCCCTGGTGCGGCGATACATCCCTAAAGGCCGCAGTTTGTCCGAAGATCTGATCCGGGAGCGTAGCGAGGAAGCTGCTCGTGCCTGAGACAGTCGTAGATGCCTCAGCGGTGCTGGCACTGCTTAACGCTGAAGAGGGT
>JAUYDJ010000193.1 GCA_030690025.1 Chloroflexota bacterium
GGTTATACCATTCGTTGAATTCGGCTTCACCAGCGGCATCGGTGCAATTGGTCTCCACCACTAAGAGCCACTTCGCCATGTTTACCTCCTTTAGCTGGGAATGTTACCATGCTGACAAGTGTAAGTTCAACGCTCCCGCTCTGTCATTTGGTAAAGTCTGCTTTAGAGTATGAACCTATCCCCTGCCCTTCCCTTAGCAAGGGAAGGGGGAGAGTAAAAAAGAGAGGGGGCTTTGCCCCCTCTCTTAAAATCTCTTCCTACCTCCTTCTGGGAGAGACGACTGTTGCCGAGAGAACAGATGCAACATACATACTATTTGCACTGGGGGTAGTCCACCATATATAATTTAACTACCCAAAACTCCCGCGGAAACTGAATATGCTAAGAATCATACTTGGAAGACACACTAAAAGCCTTTTAAGGGCCTTACGCTTGGCTTTCTGGGCCGGGCTGCTGGCCATGGCCTTGGTATCGACGATGGCACGCGCCAGTACCCAGACCATTCAGGTGCTGCACGTTGCGGGCACCATTGTGCCGGTGGTGGCGGACTACATCGACCAGGGCATTGCTGAGGCTGAAGCCAGGGGCAATACCATCGTAATCATTGAGCTGAGTACTCCCGGTGGATTGATGACGACCACGCAGAAGATAGTCGAGCGGATTCTGAACGCCCGGGTGCCGGTGGTGGTCTATGTCTCGCCATCGGGAGGCTGGGCCGGGTCGGCGGGAACCTACATCACCCTCGCCAGCCATGTCGCTGCCATGGCGCCGGGCAGCCGCATCGGCGCGGCCACGCCGGTGACCATGGAGGGACAGCAGATATCCGAGGAGATGAAGCGAAAAGTGACCGAGGACGCCATTGCCTGGATTAAGAGCATCTCCGAGCTGCGGGGACGTAATGCCGAGCAGGCGGCCTTAGCCGTGAGCGAGGGCAAGTCTTACACGGTTACCGAGGCATTGCAGTACCGGCTGATCGACCTGAAGGCGGATAGCCTGGAGGACCTCATCGAGCAGCTTAATGGCATGAAGGTGACACTGGCCTCCAGAGAGGAAATGGTCCTGAATACCCAGAGCTACGCGCTCGTCCGGGAGAACATGACCATCGTCGAGCGTTTTTTGCACACGATTAGCGACCCCAACATCGCTTATGTGCTGCTCAGCCTGGGCACTATCGGTATTATTGCCGAGATTTACAATCCCGGGGCGATGTTCCCCGGCATAATCGGTGCCATCAGTCTGCTGCTGGCCTTCTACTCCCTGGGCGTGCTTAATGCCCAGTGGGGAGGCATATTGCTTATCCTGCTCGCCTTCGGCCTGTTTATCGCCGAGGTATTTACGCCCGGGTTTGGTCTATTGACGGCGGGGGGAATTGTCTCCCTGGTGCTTGGGTCGATAATGTTGTTTCCAAGGGGGGAGCCGATGTTACAGGTAAGTCCGTGGCTGATTGCCGTAGTGGTCATTATTGTGGTGCTCGTCTTCGCTTTTGTCATCAACCGGATAGTGATTGCTCAGCGTCACCAGGCTACCACCGGCCGGGAGGAGCTCGTTGGAAAGACCGCTATCGCTAAACAGCCGCTTGAACCGGAAGGAATCGTTCTCTTTAAGGGTGAACTGTGGACAGCAATATCGGATAAGGGTAAGATAAGGTCTGGGGAGGAGGTGATTATAACCAGAGTCGATGGCTTAAAGTTGCATGTGACCAGGAAAGAACAGTAAAGGAGGCAAACAGTGAACCTGATAGTTGTCGGCATTATTATCGTAGGCCTGCTCATTATTGGGCCCATGACCATCAAGATTCTCGCCGAATATGAGCGGGGCGTCATTTTCCGCCTGGGGCGGCTGATTGGCGGCAAGGGGCCGGGTTTCTTTCTTCTCATCCCCTTTGTCGACCGCATGGTAAAGGTGGACCTGCGCGTGGTCACCATGGACGTGCCGCCGCAGGATGTCATTACTAAAGATAATGTTACCGTCCGGGTAGACGCCGTGGTCTACTTCAGGGTGGTTGACCCGGAGGCGTCGGTAGTCAAGGTATTGGACTATATCCGCGCCACCTCGATGATATCCCAGACGACACTCCGGAACGTGCTGGGGCAGTCCGAGCTTGATGAGTTGTTGTCGCAGCGGGAAAAGCTCAACCAGGTGCTGCAAAGGATAATCGACGAACAGACCGACCCCTGGGGCGTAAAAGTCAGCATCGTCGAAATCAAGCAGATAGAGCTGCCCGAAAGCATGAAACGTTCCATGGCCGCCCAGGCCGAGGCTGAGAGGGAGCGACGGGCCAAGATTATTCACGCCGACGGCGAGTACCAGGCTTCGGAGAGACTGGCCCAGGCGGGGGCAATCATCGCCCGGGAGCCGGTCACCCTCCAGCTGCGCTATCTCCAGACCATGGTCGAGATGGCCTCCGAGAAGAGCACTACCATCGTCTTCCCCTTCCCCATGGAATTTATGAGCATGTTTAGCAAGTTGAAAGAGGCATCCAAGCCAGTGCCGGAAACGCCAGCACCGCCTCAGAAGACTGAAAAGACTAAATAGCCGCGGTTGAAATGCTATGCAACGCCGGAGGGGCTAGTCCCCTTCGGCGTTCTGGCTACTGCCGTAAAGTCGCGTCTCCGGCGACAATGGTCGCCAGACTGCCATCGGGGCGGCGCAGCAGCAGGCTGCCGTCGGCGGCTACCGATTCGGCGATACCCTCCTCGATAGTCTCGCCCGACCTCACCCTGACTTGCTTGCCCAGTGTTACCAGTCGGGCGCGCCATTCCTGAAAGACCGACTCCGCTGAATTCTGGTAGAGCCTCTCCATTTCCACCAGCAGCTGCCGTATTATTTCCAGTCGGGATACCTCCTGGCCCAGCTTATCGGAGAGGCTGGTGGCGGATGGCAGCAGCTCGGGAAAGTCGGCGATACGGACATTAGCGTTTATCCCGATACCGATAACGGCGTAGGCCAGGGTTTTGCCGTGCAGGCTGGTTTCAATCAGAA
>JAUYDJ010000025.1 GCA_030690025.1 Chloroflexota bacterium
TGCTGTGGTCGTTAAGCTCCTCCCGGATGAGGCGCTGCGTCTCCCAGGTGTCTTTGCCCCAGAGGTGCTTAGCGTCTCTCAGTTCAACATGGTCGTCGTTAATCCATAGATAGACCGGTTTGGGTGATTTACCGCGGATAATAATGAGGTCGTAGCCGGCGTATTTCATCTCCGGGCCGAAGAAGCCGCCGCCGTTGGTGCGGTTGAAGATGCCGGTAATGGGCGCTTTGCTGACAATATCGTAGCGGCCCGAAGCCGGGGCCAGCGTGCCGCTTAATGGCCCCTGGCCGATATAGGTAACATTCCGTTCATCCAGCGGGTCGATATCCGGGCCGACCTCATCATAGAGCAGCCTGACGCCGAAGCCGCAGCCGCCGATCTACATGACGGCAAAGTCCTTATCTAACTTCTTCTTTACGAGCTTGCCGGACGTCAGGTCGACATCCAGGATACAGCCGGCCCAGCCGTAGAATGGTGCGCTCATCGGCTCCCCTCCTTTACCACCCGTCCCGGCATGGAGGACAGCGTCTCCGCATACTTTTCCAGGTATGCCTCGCGCTTGACCGGCAGCTT
Source organism: Chloroflexota bacterium (assembly GCA_030690025.1). GTDB lineage: Bacteria > Chloroflexota > Dehalococcoidia > Dehalococcoidales > JAUYDJ01 > JAUYDJ01. The sequence goes on from JAUYDJ010000025.1 coordinate 574, forward strand.
ATCCTCATCCACAAACTGGATGACGCCGATGGGGCAGACCTTAGCGCAGACCGGGTCGCCGCCGCACAGGTCGCACTGGATGATGCGCTTGGTCGCCGGGTCGATGGTTATAGCGCCGTAGGGGCAGGCCGGGATGCAGCTGAAGCGGTCCTTACAGGTGGCATAGTCGATGGACACGGTGCCCGTCTTACCGTCCTTGATAATGGCGCTTTCGGGGCAGGCCGGGGCGCAGGGCGGGTTAGCGCAGTGCTGGCACAAAGCCGGCACAAAAAGCCCCTTTTCCTCCCAGCCGATAACCTGCACCCGTGACCGCCTGGGGTTAAAGGTGCCGGTCTTGGCAAAGGCGCAATGCAGCGCGCACAGCTCGCAGCCATTGCACCGGTCATAGTCTACGTAAAGGACTTTGCCCATCTCGCCCTGTCTCCTCTCCTTGACCCGGGTTTCTATTTCTCGGGGTCGACGAATGGTTTCAGCTCAGACATGTCGACGGCGTCAGACGGGCAGACACTGTAGCAGATGCCGCAGCCCACGCAGTTGTCGTTGACCCAGACTTTCTCGCCGTCCGTCCCGATGGCATCGTAGAAGCAGGACTCCAGGCAGTTGCCGCACATGGTGCATTTCTCTTCGTCAATGGTTGACCTGGAGCGGCCCAAATCGTACATCTGGTCGTAGGTCAACGCCTGTTTGGCGGCCATACCGATAATATCGCGGGCGCTCCATTTTTTTCTATCCAAGAAGCTGTTAAGCCCGGCGACCATCTCCGTGATGTAAGCAATACCCTTGAGCATAATGACCGAGCAGACCTGGACGGTAGTGGCGCCGGACATCATAAACTCGGCAATGTCCTTCCAGTCGTAAGGGCCGTTAGACCCGGATATCTGGAATTCGTTCATGGCTACATGCACCTTGGATATCCATCTCAGGGTAAGCGGCTTGACCCAGGGCCCGCCCACGCCCGACCAGCCGCTGATGAGCGGCTTGCCGTTCTCAACATCAACCACAAAGCCGACAAAGCGGTTGGAGATAGTCACGCCGGCGGCCCCGTTGACTTTCATGGCCTTGGCCATGTCTACCATATCGGGAATCTGCTGGGTGCACTTGGCCAGGACTGGTATCTTGACGGCGCTGGATATGGCTTCGATAATCGCCGAAGAAAGCTCCATGTCCTGCCCGATTTCCATACCCATCTTGGCGGGGAGGTCCATGGCGTAAGGGTGGGGGCAGCCGAAGTTGCATTCCATTATGGGTATGCCGATGTCTTCAAACATCTTGGCCTGTTCCACCCAGTCGGGGATAGTGGGGCCCATGCCGCTGCCGATGACTACCGCGCCGTTAGCGTCAGCGATTACCTTGACCTCTTTGAGCATCTTCATCCATTCCTTAGGCGGCACCAGGCTGGCCCCGGCCCGGCCGTAAAGGGTGAACATGCGGGGTACCTTCCCCCGGGCGACCTCATGCTTTTCATTGAGGTAGCGCCAGGTGGAGTACTTGGACAGCTTGCGCATCCCGTAGATGCTGCTAATGGATTTGGCGACCACGCCGCCGGCCCCGGCCTCGATGCACTTTCTCATCATGTTGAGGTTCAGGGTAGGCTCTGCCGAGGCAGCCAAGATTGGGTTCTTGAATTTGACACCGCAAAAATTTACACTCAGGTCGGCCATAAATCTTCCTCTCTTTCTACTTATTACTATTTGGTGACTGAGGCTATTCAGGGTGACAGACTACACAAGCGTCATTCTTGGGTCCCGATGGAAACAGGACGAAGAAGCTCGATTGTGATGCTGACTTACACAACCAGGTACTAGTCCTCATGATTCAGTATAATACGGCAGGCAGCCACGCGACAAGTTTCAGGGGTATCTTCGCGGAGGGTGCGTAGCTTCAAGAGGCCGTATTCTTAGAGACACCTGTCGTCCAGGGCCGTCAGCGCCTTGCGGGTAGCGTAGACTTCGTTGATGTCTATTTCTCCGCGGACAATGGCCTCGGTGGTACCGCACTGGGCAGTAATAATCCCGTTCGGGTTGATGATAGAGCTGAAGCCCAGCGAGGCGGCACCGCGGTTCACGCCGCAGCCGCCGCAG
>JAUYDJ010000055.1 GCA_030690025.1 Chloroflexota bacterium
CTTCGATATCGGCATCGTGGCCATAGGGGGCGCCATCGAGAACAGCGTATTGTCCACCATTCTGCTGAAGAAACTGGGCGTCCGCTACATAATCGCCCGGGCTGATAACGAACTGCACGGCACCATCCTGGAGAAAATAGGCGCGGACCGGGTAGTCTACCCGCTGCGTGAAATGGGCATCGGCATTGCCCATGTGCTGACGCTGGGGGATGTCATCGACTACATTCCGGTGTCACCCGGATATGGCGTGGTCAAGCTGATAGCCCCGCCGCCTTTTGTCGGCCAGACGCTGGCCGAGCTTGGCTTTGGCCCCAAGGGCAAGTGGAAAGTGGCTGTGCTGCTCATACTGCGCAAGCAGGGCGTCACCATCACCCCCAGCGATGCTGAGATGATTAAGCCGGAAGACGTGCTCATTGTATCCGGCTCCTGGGACAACCTGGAGGAGCTTTTTGTTAAGTTCCAGAAGACCTGAGCATCCGTGATTGTCATTTCCTATTTAGCCTGAAAAACCCTGACATCATAGGTAAGGCGCTGCTGGCGGAACTCGTTCCACTCCCGGTATTTAGCCGCATATAGCGGATTGCAGAATTTTCCCAGCACCGAGTAGTACGTCCCCATAACGCCCCTGGTGATGATATTAATGCCGTTTGCCGTCACAAAGATGCCCCCGCTCTTTAAGGAGCGGGTCATATTCCTCAGGTAGCTCACCAGGTTCATTTGGACTAAAAGCCGGGGGAAAAGGTAGTACAGGGACTCGCTCTGGATGATAACATCAAAGGCGGCCGGGGGTAGCTCTCCATGTCTCAGCAGCTCTATTATATCGGCTTCCACCAGCTCCGCGTTGCTGCAACCAGCGCAGTTTTGCCTGGCCCTCTCCACCGCCAGCCGGGAGATATCGATACCCATTACTCTGGCTTCGGGAAACGCCTGCAAGAGCATCAGGGTGTGTGCGCCCTCGGCACAGCCGATTTCGAGAATACGCTCTGGCTGCGGGTAAAACCGCCTGATTATATCGAGCTGCCGGGCGTATTTCACCGCCTCATACTCGCACGCGCCGTATCCCCACGAGTTTCCCTTCTCAAACACCCGCTCAAAGTATTCCTTATTGAACATCGCGCCTCAATATTACCATCCTGATGACGATAAATACCACGAAACCAACCAGCAAAAACGCCGGCAGGTAGGCCAGGTTCAAAGTAGTGACATGAAAGACCGCCCCCGCGACGATGTAGACCACGTCAAACGCCGCGCCGGACAGCAGCGTCCCGATTAACAACGTCCTGAGCTTTCTTTTTATTACCAGCATGGCTTTTATGGGCATGTTCAGCCAGGTGAGCATACCCAGAGTAGCCGTAGATAGAGACAGATACCTGGCGCTGTATGACGATTCACGCTGGGCAAATTTCTGATAGTACCGGTTCCTCTGTAAGCGCTTCATGTAGAAACGAGATAGCGGACTGTTAATGACCTGGAAAAGGTAATAGACCGAGGATATGCCTATCTGCCGGCCGAGCTGCGCTATCAGAAACAAAGCTATAATATTGAATAATGCCGTCGCGTTCGCGCCGGACTGATACCCGATTACCAGCCAGATACTCTCTATCAACAGGGGAATTTGCAGGTCGACCTCGCCGATGACCATCAATATTAAAACGGCGAGCATTACCTTCAGGTTGATGCCCTGGGTAATATCCAGTACCGCGGTCAGCTGCCTGATGAAGTCTTCAATGATGGTGATATCCAATAGTTTCCCCTGAAACGACTGAAAAGCGCTTGTCTATAAGATAGCAGTCGCAGCATGTCAAAGACAAGCCCAGGCTGTGGAAGCAATGCAAACCTGGAATGCAGGAATAACGGAGCTTTTCAGGTGGGGCCCAGCCCGGAGGTATTAACAGGATAACAATGTCTGCTATTATGAAAACTGGAGTAGACGATTGATTGTGACTTCGGAGAAATTCTGATGAACTCAAATGACGTGGACAAGACCATTCGCGAATATCTGCTGTGGCTTCTCAAAAGTGGCGACGCTCATATGACACTGGACGACGCAGTAGCAGATTTTCCCATGGGGCAAATCAACGTTATCTTCCCCAATAGCACTTATTCTTTCTGGGGCGCGTTAGAACACGTGAGAAGGACACAGGCTGATATTCTGGATTTCATTAAAAACCCGAACTATCAGGAGCGCGAATGGCCAGAGGATTACTGGCCGGAAAAAGGGCTGCTGGCCACGGAAGCGGACTGGAAGAAAACGCTCAGCGGATACCGAAAAGACCTGAATGAGCTGATGCGTATAGTCAGCGACCCGAAAACCAACCTGTATGAGAAAATCCCCCACGGCACGGGACAGACCATTTTAAGAGAAATTCTGCTGGTCGCCGACCACACTGCTTACCAGATTGGCGAGCTCGCTACCATGCGCCGGGTTTTTGGCCACTGGGACATAAGTCATCCATAGCGGATAACACTGGGTGACTATCACAGGTTCCCCGTATTGAGGTGGTAGAGATGGGTATCAATAGGTAGAACTTTTGAGATGGTTCTCAATCTAGCTGTTTAACTTGGTTAAGTCCTCGTATAGCTCTTTCGGCAACAGAAACTTTACCTTACCAACGCGGCGCACTTGATGTGCTAACTTCTTATCTGTCGTGAGTAGAACATCTATGTTATCGTTGAAAGCCGCGTCAGCTATTATCTTCTGGTCTCTCAATAGTGCTGGATGTCTCGTACACAGTTGTTGAATAAAGGCTTTCTGTTCCTCGGACAGGAATTTTGCCGGAAAATGAAATGGGAAAATCGTTAGATTAAACTCAGTGTAGTGAAGTCCCTTAAACTTTTCGAGTAAATTTACTTTTAGTATTTCGTCGTGTGTATTTTCAATCTGCTGTTTAACACTAGGATTGACATATAAGGTTACTTCTTTACTTTCAATAATCAGCTTCAGATATCTGGCATCCGCCTCCCAATTCTGGTTACTCTTGCGATGTTCATTCAACTCCAAGAGATTATTAACTATTGAAGTATCAACAAAAACGTTCATACAATCTCTGATGTTTTATGGAGCGTGCGGGGCTCGAACCCGCCACCTCTTGAATGCAAATCAAGCGTTCTCCCAACTGAACTAACGCCCCACGCGACCATATAATAGTAGCAAGAAAAGACACTGTTTTTCAATTCCGCAGAGATTCAGGCTCGCAGACCTTTCTTTATCTTGAGCAGGGCCTGCCGAGCGGCAATTTCGCCGTGGCGGATGCACTCCGGGGCTCGATGAAAATCGGTGAAGCCAATGTGCTCCACCTGGGGATTGATGACGGTATCAGCCCCCGCCAGCAGCGTCTTAGCCAGTGAATGAGTGCCGATATATAGAGATTGTATTAGGACATTGATGACACTGAGTTTCTTTATTTCCCCCATCTCGTGACCGCGTACCGAGACAACATCGACCGCGATGATATAGTCGGCCCCCATCTCCCTGAGAACACTTACCGGCACCGGGTTAACCAGCCCGCCATCAACACAGTATCTATCCTTCCAACGGGCTACCATGAAAACCGCCGGAATAGACATGCTGGCTCTCACCGCTTCCACCACCGAGCCTTGCCTGATGACAACCTCTTCCCCGCACATGACATCAGTGGCCACGCAGGCAAAAGGTATTTTCAGGTCCTTGAATTCAACGTCGCCAATCACCTGCTTCAGGAAATCCTCAACTTTTCTACCACTGATGAAGCCGGTCCTGGGTAAAACCAGGTCGAGCAGCGGCAACATCCGCTTGCGTCCCAGCTCGATGGCCAGGTCCTTGGTTTTACGGAGGTCCTTGCCCTGGGCATAGATGGCGCCAATCACCGCACCGATACTGGTGCCGGCTATCATATCGATGGGAATGCCGCTCTCTTCCAGGACCTCGAGCACGCCGATTTGGGCCAGTCCCTTGGCGGCACCGCCGCCCAGCGCCACGCCGACTTTCTTCCGGCGCAGCTTAGCTATCTTCTTGATAACATCGGGGAGAGTTGCCATCTTCAATTACCTCGGTTAAACCCTATCCCCAGAGTTCCTCGATATCCTTTTTGGCCTGCTTTGATTCCGGGCCGGCCATGAAGCCCTTGTAGGACTCGGCGGAGCCATACTCCCGGGTGCGGATGACCACCGGCATGGGCACGGCATGTCCGAAGATGAGCGCCTGCTGCCGCGACTCCAGCCGGGCCAGCACCGATTTCAGCTCGTTCTTGCCCGAAACACCGGCCAGCACGCTGTCGATATCCCGCTCGTTATCGAGCAGGCAGGCAATCTTGGTGCCCAACTGCGACATAACCTCGGTATCAATACCGCTGGGGCGCTGGTCAATCACCAGCAGGGTCACATTGTACTTGCGCATCTCGCGGGCGATGGTGCCGAAGATGGTCTGGCTGGCGACCTCGGGGTTGAGAAACTTGTGCGCCTCCTCGATGGTGATGACCAGGGGATGCGGTCGACCGGCACCTTCACCCATGGCCCGCTCGGTGCGGTCGCGGTACTGCCCGTAGATACGCCGGGTGAGCAGGTTCGCCACCAGGATATAGGCGGTAATATCGGTATAGCGGCCAAACACCAGCACCACGTTGATACCGCGGTCGAGTACCTCCAGGATGCGCCCGACCGCTTTCTCCGGCGACTTCGCCATCAGGAAAGGCAGCCGCTCGATGGTAGCCAGCCCGCGCCGCAGGTTCTGGAAGGTTGCCTCATGTATGTTCAAACTGTCCAGCAACTCTTTAGTCTCCTCGGAGTCGGGCAGGTCGATAGTCGATTGCACCCAGCTCTTGCCGAAGCGCCGGTATAGCTGGTAGACCGCCTCCACCGCCGGCTCGGTCAGATTCAGCGTCTGGCGAAGCAAAGCAATATCTTCCGGCTCAATCTCATCGTAGCCAATCCTGACCACGAAGTCGGTACTGACCTTCCTGCGCCGCGAGCTTTCTTCGTCGAGGGTAAAGACAGCCACTTTCGAGGGGCAAAGCTGCTTGAGGCCCTTGACCGACTTGCCGCCCTCGCTGGTGCCCGCCCAGCCGTATTCGCTGTGCATATCGAAGATGAGATTGACGGCGGTGCTCTTCTGTAACATGCCGATGAGCAGCATCCGGGTGAGAAAGGTCTTGCCCGTGCCGCTCTTGCCGAAGATGCCGTTGGAACGCTTGACCAGCTCTTCCAGGTTGAGGCAAAT
>JAUYDJ010000206.1 GCA_030690025.1 Chloroflexota bacterium
CGAGGGCCTTCTTCACCGCCTCGACCAGATAAACGCCATGCTTCATGCCTTCTTCATCCAGCGAATAGAGTGACCAGAGACCTTCTTTTCTCTGCTTGAGAAAGCCGGCATCGTATAGCACCTTCAAGTTTCGTGAAGCGCGGGTCTGGGATATGTCCAGCGCCTGCATAACCTCGCAGACGCAGCATTCTTGCTCCAGAATCAGGTTGAGAATCCTGAGTCGGGTCTCGTCGGACAGGGCTTTTGTAGCTTTGGCCAATTCACGCATTTTACTTATCCCTATATGCGCATTTACGCTTATAGTTTAGCAGTTGTTACTGGCCGTGTCAAGGAGGGTTTCGGTAGCAGTTTAATTTGACGCAATACGCCCCCTCTTTTCTAGCCTGTATAAAGTGAGGTCAATTATTCTAGGATTAGAGGCTATATGTTTCGGAATCAGAGGCCAAATGTTCCAGAACCAGGAGTAAAATACTGCAGAATTAAGGGTGTCAAACGAAATCAAGCAGCCGGCCAAGAGGGCGAGGCTACTCTACCTTCTCCAGCCGGGCGTAGCTCAGCAAAAGCTTCTTTACCCCGATGCCGTTGAAGGCAGCCACTACCTCTTTATCGTCTTTGGCTGGCTGCAGGCTCACCACCACGCCATCGCCAAACTGGGGGTGGCGGACACGGTCGCCAGCCTTCAGCTCCGGGCCGGTGGCCTGGGGCACTGAGACTGCCTCCGGCGCTTTATTCCAGGAATACGCGGCGCTGGCCACCTGGCTCTCCTCTCCCGACCATAACCCACCGCCGGCAATGAGGTACGAGGGTATATCGGCCAGAAAGCGTGACGGCTTATTTACCTTGCTGCTCCCCATCAGGCTACGGCGGAAGCAGTGCACCAGGTATACCTTCTTCTGCGCCCGGGTCACCCCCACATAGCACAGCCGCCGCTCCTCCTCCATCTGCTCCGAGTCGCCAAGCGATTTGAAATGGGGTAGGATACCTTCCTCCATGCCCACGATAAACACCACCGGGAACTCCAGCCCCTTGGCCTGGTGCAAAGTAATCAGGACTACCGCATCCACCTTTTCTGCAAGCTCATCCACATCAGAGACCAGGGTGACTCCTTCGAGGAAGGCCGTCAGTCCCTCCGGCGGTTTAAGATTTTTATACTCCTGGGCCACAGTGCGTAGCTCAAGCACATTCTCCCAGCGGTCTTCGCCGTCCGGCTGACTCATGATATGTTCCTGACAGCCGGTGCGCTTTACCACCAGGTCGAGCAGTTCTACCAGGTCCAGTTCCTGGCTCTTGGCTCTCAGCTCCTCCATCAGATTGAGAAAGCCGACCAGCGCCTTGTTGACGCGTGAGCCCGCCAACTCGGGCTGTGCCGCGATAAGCTGCAGGGCCTGGTATTCCGGGACGCCCCGTGACTTGGCCCAGGCAGACAACTCGGTCACGGTGCGCTGCCCGATGCCCCGCACCGGAACATTGACGATACGCAGCAGGCTGATATTATCATTGGGGTTCTGCAGGCACCTCAGATAGGCAATAATATCCTTGACCTCGCGCCTTTCGTAGAAACGGGTGCCGGCCACCAGCTTGTATGGTACCCCATAGCGGATGAAAGCCTCCTCCAGTACCCTGGACTGGGCATTGGTGCGGTACATCACCGCACAGTCGCCCCGTTTAGCTTCGCCGCTGGCTACCAGGCGCTCTATCTCGTTAACTACGAACTGGGCTTCTTCCTGCTCGGTGTAGGTCTCCACCACCGTAATCGGCTCGCCCGTCTCATTCTTCGTCCACAGCTCTTTTGGCTTGCGCTGCTGGTTGGCGGAGATAATGCGGGATGCCGTCTCCAGGATGCGCTTGGTGGAACGGTAGTTCTGCTCCAGCAGCACCACTTTCGCCTCGGGATAGTCCTTTTCGAAGCTGAGGATATTGCGCAGGTCGGCAAACCGCCACGAGTAAATGGACTGGTCAGGGTCGCCCACCACACAAATATTACGGGACTTCCCGCCGAGCTGCTTGATAAGCTCATACTGCACCAGGTTGGTGTCCTGGAACTCGTCCACCAGCACGTGCAGGTAGCGGTTCTGGTAGCGGGCCAATATCTCTGCATTGCTGCGGAACAGCTGCACCACCTTCACCAGCAGGTCGTCAAAGTCCAGGGCGCTGCTCTCCGTAAGCAGCTGCTGGTAACGCTCGTAGACCCGGCCGGACACCTCTTCAAAGTAGCTGCGGCCATGGCTGAGATAATCCTTAGGTGCCAGCATACGGCTCTTGGCGGAGCTGATGGCCGAAGCGATAGCCCGCGGCGCGTACTGCTTCGGGTCAACCCCCACATCCTGGATAGACCGCTTGACCAGGCTAATCTGGTCTTCGTCGTCGTAGATGACAAACCGGGGGTCAACGCCTATCGCCTTCCCATCACGGCGCAGTATGCGGGCACAGATGGCGTGAAACGTCCCCAGCGTCAAGTCCCCCACCGACCCGCCAACCAGCCGTTGCAGCCTCGCCTCCATCTCCCGTGCCGCCTTGTTGGTAAAGGTAACAGCCAGGATACGGTGAGGACTGACGCCAACAACCTTGATGAGATAAGCGATACGGTGGGTAATTACCCGGGTCTTGCCGCTGCCCGGACCGGCAATGATGAGGACCGGCCCTTGAATCGACTCTACAGCTTCTCGCTGCGCCGTATTGAGTTCAGTCAAAATATCCATCCACCCAATCATTATAACATTTATGTGGTTTCGTCGGCCTGTAGCGCCGGTATCATTTGCATATGGTTGCATTCTCACTAAGTCTGACCTATCCCCCTGCCTCTTCCCTAATCAGGGAAGGGAAGTGTATTCAAGAGAGGGGCTGAAAGCCCCTCTCTTGTAATCTCTTCCCCTCTCCTTCAGGAGAGGGGTTAGGGGTGAGGTCATGCATCAAGGTTCAACGTGCACAGCTAGACACCAGATACAAAGAGAACCTGAAGTTTAGCGGGTCGAGGAGTAGCATTCAAACGTGTTATAATTAG
>JAUYDJ010000258.1 GCA_030690025.1 Chloroflexota bacterium
CCCTTACAGTTGGGGCAGGTGCCCTCCAGGTAGCGGTCGGGGAGAAAGCGCAGGCAGTGAGGGCAGTAAGGCTGCGACACGGTAGCCCGGTAAATGTAGCCCTTCTTAAGCAGGTTGAGAAAGATATCCTGGGTCACCGCCTCATGGTTGGCGGTGCTGGTGCTGGTGAACAGGTCGAAAGTAATGCCGAGCTTTTCCCAGACACCGAGGAACACCTGGTGGTACTTATCGGCCAGCGCGGCGGGGGTAATGCCTTCTTTTTCGGCCTGAATGGTGATGGGCGTGCCGTGCTGGTCCGAGCCGGACACCATCAAGACCTCATTGCCTTTAGTGCGGTGGTAGCGGGCGAATATGTCCGGCGGCAGGTAGGCGCCGGCGACATGACCCAGATGCAGGGGGCCGCTGGCGTAAGGCCAGGCTACCCCGATAAAGATTCGCTCGCTCATCGTTAACGAATGCCCCTTCAGTCTTCCATTTCGGGCAATTCGTAGCCCGACTCTGGAGCCAGTAAATCGGATTCCAGGTCGCTGCACTCGGTAAGGGGATAATGCTTCTGCCGATTTACGCGCAGGGAGAATATATCGAAGCGGTTATAATGCCCGATGAGGTCGTGCATATACTTACCGGCGACAATCTCTTCCAGGTCGAGGTCGGCGGTGAGGATTCTTTCGCCGTGCAGGTCCGGCCCGACCAGGTACTGGCCCTGCGGGTTGATAATGCCGGAATGGGCGCCGTCACTGACGAACTGCTTGCGGGCGGCCTCGTCCAGCTCCATGGCATCCTTCATCTCTTCGCTAAAGACGCCGGTGCTGCTGAGCACGAAAATACGGCCCTCATAGGCATGTGCCTTGGTGCGGATATCTATGCCGCCCATGACATTGCTGTGATGGGCCAGGGGAAAAGCCGGCCAGCCGGCGGCGTGAATGACCTCGCCCTTAGCCAGCAGCGTGAACCTGGCCAGCGGGTTGGTGTTCTCACCGCAGAGCAGGCCGCCCAACTTACCGTACTCGGTCTCATAGACGTCGAGAGTGCTGCCGTCGCCGCCGGTGTGCACCAGTCTTTCATAGACGGTGGGCACCAGCTTGCGGTGTTTACCCAGCAGCGTACCGTCAGGGCCAAAGAACAAATAGGTGTTGTACATGGTGCCGTAGGTGTTAGCGTCTTTCTCGTCTATCCCGATGACCACGTATGCCCTTGCCTTGCGGGCGGCCTGCCCAAGCTGGTCAGTAGCCGGGCCGGGCACAACTACGGCATTCTTGAACAGGTCCCGGTAGAAACGCATTACCAGAGAATGCTCGGCCGGGTAGAATATAAACCAGTAGGGAAAAGCCGGCACATAGCACTCCGGGAAGACAATCACCTTAGCGCCGGCATCCGCCGCCTCTTCAATAAAGCCGCAAGCCTTGGCTACCGTAGCCTCCCGGTCGAGAAAAACCGGCGCGGCCTGTACCACCGCCCCCTTTAATTTAGGGTAAGTATCTCCCATAACTAACACTCCTGATAAAACACTGGAGAAACGCCCGGAATCTGGCTGTTCGTGCGTTTTCCCAGTTCAAATGATAACACAAGCACTCTGGATTGGCAAAGAACGAAACATGATGATGATAACTTGATGATAACTTGCGAAATGGACCAATTTTTAAATCGTGGCTAGTTAATTGAAGACACACCGGAAGCGGGAGAGGTAAAGGCACAGTAGGATATGCAGTTATGAAACTAATTTGACAAAAGAAAGATATATATATTATTTTACTGACCTGGCTAACCCTTTTAACCCTACTTACCTTCCAACCCCCTATACAGCTTCAAGCTCTCCTCAAACTTCATACTCCTGGTATACCTCAGCACCATATCCAGGCTTTCCCATCCCCCTAACCTCAACGGTATATGATGAACTTAATCGTTAATAGTGTACTTTCACAAGGGAAGGGGGTAGGGGGATAGGTTCTATGCCGAGGTGAACTACATCGAAACAGAAAGAATAAGACCGGCTCCCCTATAATGGGCTGGCGAACATGTAGCCGACGCCGGGACGGGAAAGGATATACCGGGGCTGGTGCGGGTCGGGCTCTATCTTCTGGCGCAGGTGGCGGATATAGGCGCGGAGGTACTCCACTTCATCCTGGTATTCGGCCCCCCAGACCTTGGTCAGTAGCTCGCGGTGGAGCATCACCCGCCCCGCGTTGCTCACCAGCTGCGACAGAAGCTTGTACTCGGTAAGCGTCAGCACTACCTCCTGTCCCCGCACCATCACCCGCCGTTGCACGAAATCGACAGAGATATCATCGCAGGTGAAAATGCGCGGTGTCAGGACTGCCTCATGAGAGCGGGTGCGCCGCAGCACGGCCTCTATCCGGGCGAGCAGCTCCTGGACGTTAAAGGGCTCGGTGATGTAGTCATTCGCCCCCAGCTTCAGGCTACCTTCTTCCCAGCCTGAGGCCCGTAGTCGAGCAGGTAGACTTCTTGAAGCTTAACCTTGGTGACGGAATTTATCTGAGGATTCTGTTTCCGTGCCTCCGCCAATACCGGTCCGCTCTCTACAACCTTTGCCAGACCCTTGAACTGGTATCCCTTGAAGGTCTTGGCGTTTATGACAGCAACGGTTACGTGGGGATTCTGCCTCGCATTCTCAAGAGTCTTTAGAGAGTACACATCAGCGTAGGCTATCGTTTCATCATCCAGAATGCTAATGAAGGTCCCTTTGGCCGAAATGTTGGGGATGCCATCCTTGTTGCAGGTACCTACAAAAACCGTGACTGGGTCTCTCTCTTTCTCGATGAAATTGCTCATTTCCGCGGTCAACTTGGCCATTTTAGTCTCCTCTCTTTATTCTCCATCCCCTGGATGGAGGTGATCACTATTGACAACATTAGCACAGTATGCTAACTTTGTAAAGTAGTTACATATATGTTATATAGTTACATCATATGAAGTGGTGACAGTTATGGAAGAACAGGTTCAGTGTTGCCCGATAGAGAAAACCCTGCGCGTCATCGGCGGTAAATGGACCATTCTAATCCTGCGAGACCTCTTCAGCGGCACCAGACGGTTTGGGGAACTACAACGGTCTTTACATGGCATCAGCCCTAAAACACTTTCCGAGCGATTGAGGCAGCTAGAGGCACAGGGCATTATAAGGCGAATGATATATCCAGAGATACCTCCCCGCGTCGAGTACTCATTAACGGAGAAGGGTGAGAGCTTGCAGGCTATTCTGGATGTTATGAGGACCTGGGGCTCCTCATAAGCCAGCATCTCCAGACCGTTTATCCGTACGGAGGAGTCATCCCTCATCTCATGGCCTCAGCCAGCTTGGACTCCATGGCACGTTGAGTCATGGCACCGATATATGTTGTCTTTATTATCCCGTCTTTATCCAGAAAGAAACTGGTGGGGATGGCGGCGATGCGATAGTCCCTGGCAATTTCTCCTGTGCTGTCCAAGACGAATGTCCAGCTATAGCCACCCTGACGCACAAACTGGCGAACAACATCTTCCGGTTCCATGATATCAATACCAATGACCACCACGCCCTTGTCTTTATATTTCTGGTATACGGCTTCTATGTCCGGCATCTCAGCGCGGCAGGGTGGGCACCAAGAAGCCCAGAAATTGATAAAGACTACCTTCCCCCGAAAGTCGCTGAGGGTAACCCGGTTACCCTCGAGGTCGAGCAGGGTAAAATCAGGCGCCGGGTGCCCCACCTGCGGTGCTGGTGACAGCTTAGACGGTGGAGGCGCTCCAGGCTCTCTCGTTATCTCTTGGGCTGAGGGAGCGCAACCCTGGACCGTCAACAAGCCAAACAGGACTAGCCCTAATATGATTAGCCAGCCAAGGCGAAAATTAAGTATTTGTCGTAAGATATTCATTTTTAGCCCTCTCGTTTCACCAATAAATGTTCAACCCAGCAGGTCGCCGACGACAAACCAGTAATAAAGGATATGCGCACCAGCCAATATAAGCAACAGACCGCTGAATCTGGCTACTACCGGTACCAGCCGCTGCAACCACCGGTGCAGTGCCTCCTTGAAGAAGGCGGCACTTAAAGTAACGATGGCGATGATAAAGCCCTTCCCCAGGGCATAGCTCACGAACTGAAACAAACCGGCGGTGAACCCTTTTTGGGCTAGGGCACTACCGACCACGACGAGAAAGACGGGCAGGGTACAGCTCAAAGCAGCCAGACCATAGACGACGCCAAAAATCAGGAAGCCAGTAACCCCACCCCTGGGGTTCTTTAGCCGGCTGGCGAGGCGGCTGAAAACAGCCAGATAAAGGTGACCACCCGCCAGCAGCCAGACTCCCAGCAGAATGAGGCTCACCCCGATGAGCACCGCTACCCAGGGGAAAATCTTGATGATAAACTGACCACCCAAGGTTAGAATTGCCCCGATAGCGACGAAAACGATGACAAAACCCACCGTTACCACGAGGCTGAACAAGACCGCCCGGGCGCTCCTCCACAGCGGAGACTGTTGGCGGAAACTCTCCTCCTCAACTCTCAGGTAGAGTGAAACATAGACCGGAAGCATGGCGATACAGCAGGGACTCGCCGTAGTCACCATACCGGCGCTAAAGGCATATCCGAAGGGGAGAAGGTAAGCCAGATTAGCCATAAGGTTAAGCAGGTTAGCCGTAAATGTCTCAATCATTTTTGTCCTCTATATCACCATAGACCTAACAGACGCCCTATCCCGTCTACCGCCACCCCGAGAGTGCCAGCTATGAGCCAGACAACTTGCAAACTGTGAGCACCACATTCTGACTCAACCGGTCTCGCTTGAAGTCTGTTATCTTTATAGTTTGCGTTTGCCAAGCCTTTGTTATTGTGCTCACACGGCGAACTAGCACCGGGGTCAGGATAGAAAGCTTCTTCTGGAATAGAATTTCGAAAGGCTTGGAGCTGGCTCACGACTCAAGGATTCGAACTCCTTTGGCCCAAGCCAATCTGCTACGTAATCGGCCAGCGCGCTCCTGCAACCTCGCGTATAACTAGTATTATACGCAGAGTTCCTATGAGGCAACTGAGTATAATTAAGATTTTAGCCTGCCTTATGACCATATATATCTAAAAAGTAATCTCTATATGTCCATGAACCATTATGAAATGCTGCTTTTGGTCCATACAGCGCACGATTCTACAAATCGCTTCGCCAGCGATGGTTCGGCTCCGAAATGAAGGTGGAAATATGAGCCCAGGATGTTATCTCTCGGCCCACCGACCAGACCTTCTAATTGCTCTACCGGCGTCAAAATCCTGTACGCAGCTCTGTCTCCGGGCTCGGGCATCTTTGACCAGTGAAACAGGTGCCCTCGCAGCTTCTTGCCTCGCCCAGACAGAATACTATCTCTTAACGTTTCGGCTTCAGCGTAGCCCATTCTGACCCTCTTTCCCTGCATCTCCGCCCAGCCCGGCAGCAGCCCTACCATGGCATGGCGGTCTCCATCAAAAGTGACTATGCCCTGCGATGCATACATCAGGCCGCCGCACTCGACGTAAATGGGTATCCCCTTGTCGGCTGCTTTTAAAAGTGCCTGCTTCATCTCAATATTATTTTCAAGTTGGGCAGCATGGATTTCCGGAAAGCCGCCGCCGATATAGATTCCCCCGATACCGGAAGGCAAAGTGGTGTCATGCAGCGGGCTGAAGTACTTAATTCCGGCCCCCCAGGCCGCCAGCAGGTCAAGGTTCATTTGATAATAGAAGTTGAAAGCCTCATCCCTTGCCACGGCGATATGGACGCAAACCTGCTTCCTCGGCCGCGGGAAAAGCCTTAGATTGCGGGGGGCTGCCATCGGCGCGTTGGCACGGGCTATCTCTACGATGCGCAGCACGTCCACAGTGGCTTCAATTTTCTCTCTTATGGCATCGATGTACTCAGCCAGCTGCTCCTTTTCAGCCGCCGGCACCAGCCCGAGGTGTCTTTCCGGCAAAGAGACTTTGGATTCCCTGGACAGATAGCCTAAAACCGGTATGCCTGCTTTCTTTTCTACCGCTTCCCTGGCTGATTGCAGGTGTCTGGCACTGCCGACTCTATTGAGGATGACACCGGCAATGTTTAACTCCGGGTCCAGATGGCGATAGCCCAGGGCTACCGCCGCCGCACTTTCTGACATGCGGGCCACGTCAATCACCAGAATAACTGGGGCGCCGAGTATTTTGGCCACCTCGGCGGTGCTTCCGGCGCTGCCCGGCGCCATTTGCCCGTCGTAAAGGCCCATCACCCCCTCCACCACCGCCAGGCCGCTTTCTTCATTAGCGTGAGCAAAGATTTCGAGCAGGGACTCTGCGGGCAGCATCCAGCTATCCAGGTTGTGGCATGGCAGCCCTGCCGCCAGTGCCAGATAGCCGGGGTCGATATAGTCCGGGCCGCACTTAAAAGGCTGCACCCGCAGGCCGCGCCCCCTGATAGCGGCCACCAGCCCGGTGGTAATAGTAGTTTTGCCGACACCACTACTGGTTCCCGCAACCACCAGCCTGGGAATATTCACCGGCATTCTCCAGTGCCCAGGTTATACTTCGCCTGATAGCCGCGAGGGGTCACCATAAAGCCGTCAAAAGAAAAGGTATGCGAGTTACCGATAATTATGGTGGTGTTCATGTCTATTTCATAATCGAGCAGGTGTTTCAGGTCTGTTATCACCACCTGCTGCTCTTTGCGGTAGGCACTGCTGACAATACCCGCCGGGGTGTCTGGTGCCCGGTACTGCATGATAATATCCCGCGCCCGGGTCAGCTGGTGCCGGCGTTTCTTGCTCCTGGGGTTCTGGATAACGATGACGAAATCCCCCTCTGCCGCCAGCTTTAGCCTCCGCTCAATCGCTGACCAGGAGACGAGATAGTCGCTGAGGCTCACTACGGCAAAATCGGTCATAAGCGGCGCCCCGAGGCGGGCCGCCGCAGCGGCCATAGAAGGTACGCCGGGGATTACTTCTATGTCCAGCTTTTCGCAATTTCCGTGGATAATTTCAAGCACCAGACCGGCCATGCCGTAGATGCCGGCATCCCCGCTGCAAATCACAGCAGCCGTTTTGCCCTGCCCGGCAAGACTGACCGCAGCCCGGGCGCGCTCAACCTCATCTCCCATGCCGGTAGCGACGACTTCTTTGCCGGTGAGCAATGGCTCAATCAGTTTGATGTAGGTTTTATAGCCAACAACGGCTTCGCTGCGGTGAATGGCATCCCTGGCCCGGAGGGTCATGTGCTCCGGGTCACCGGGGCCAATACCGATGAGAAAAAGCCTGCCCTTCTCTAGCTCGTCCTCAAAGGATAATCTGCCGGCGGCGATGGTTACCGCCCCTTGATAGCTCGTTTTGGGCATCAGGAGCAATGTTCCACCACTTAATATGGCCGCCGCCTCACACACGGAAGGCGTCCCCACGTATTTCAGCGCCGAAGCCGAGGGACTGGAGGGAAAATCCACCTGGCTCAAGCTATTGCTGTCATGGTAGTCTACCGGCAGGTGATATTTTCGGGCGAACTCCAGAAGTCCCGCTTCGTTCTTCTTCACATCAATAGTGGCTATCTTGCTGATGCTCTTGATGGAGAGCCCCTGCTGGCGGAACAGGTGCTGCACCGCTTCCTCAATTACACCAGCGTCTGTGTCCCGGTTGCAGCCGATGCCGAGTACCAGGCTCCTGGGCCGGTAGACGACCGTCGGCCCAGGAAAGCGGTTTTCGTTACTCAAGTCCCGGTCAGTGATAATCAGGGCAGCCCGGCAATCAGATTCATTTAGTGCTTTCAGGCTGGCGAAGGTACGGGCATTGGCGGGCAACCTCCCGTTTCGCCGCCAGCCTCTCTCGCCGGCATTCTGATAAATGCCTACCGGCTCGCCGTTCACCAGGGCCGCGCTGACCATGGTAACATCGCTGCCTTCCTCAATCTCCCAGCCGAGCTCCCTGCCCAGGAGGTCGACGGCCATAATACGGTTGGCATCGGAAGCAGTGGTGATGACAGGCCGGGCGTCTAGGCTGGAGGCTATCTTTCCGGCCAGTTCGTTGGCGCCGCCGGCATGCCCGGAAAGTAGGCTGACGGCAAACATTCCCGCCTCATCGACCACCACCACCCCGGGGTCCTTGTGCTTGTCCCTGATTTGTGAAGCCAGCAAGCGTACCGCCGCACCTACCGCCATGATAAGCACCAGATAACGGTAGCAAGCGAAAGCTTCTTCGACCACTTTCTTGGCCGGCGGCGGAAAGGCGTGCACATCCGTCTCGGCAGCGGCGACAAATTTCTGCGGCAGGTACAGGCGGCTGCCGGGAAAGAGCTGCCCTAAACGCCGTGCCAACGCCACCCCATTTCTGGTTATGGCGATGATGGCTATCTTATCCAGACGGGCGGAATTCATGCCGGTACTCCTTAGCATAAAGCCTGGAAGGCGCGCTTTTCCCCTTGGAGGCCAGGAAGTCGCCGACCAAGATGAGCGCCTGTTTCTTGATACCCAGCGTCTTAACTCTCTCCGCCAGGCTCTTTAGTTCGGTAAGCACCACGGCTTCATCTTCCCAGCTGGCTTTGTAAACAACCGCCGCCGGGGTTTTAGGGGGATAGCCCCCCTCCAGCAGCTCAGCCGCAACGCTTTCGACCAGGGACGTGCTCAGGAAAATAGCCATACTGGCGCGGTGCGCCGCCAAGCTCTTTAAGCTCTCGGAGGCGGGGACCGGTGTCCGGCCTTCCAGCCGCGTGATGATGACCGTCTGGGAAATCTCAGGCACGGTGAGCTCTGTCTTCAAGGCGGCCGCCGCGGCGAAGAGAGAGCTTACGCCGGGGACGACCTCGTATTCTATGCCCGCCTCATCCAGAATAGTCATCTGCTCCTGGATGGCTCCGTAAATGGCGGGGTCGCCGCTTTGCAAACGAGCTACCACCTTTCCCCGTTTCACCGCCTTTTCTATTATTCCGGTTATCTCCTCCAGAGAGAGCGAGGCGCTGCGATGTATCTCGACGCCATCTCTGGCAAAGGCGCAGACCTCGGGGTTTACCAGTGAGTCGGCATAGATGATGACATCCGCCCGCTCGATAATCCTTTTACCCTTGATGGTCAATAGTTCCGGGTCACCCGGCCCGGCGCCGATAAAATACACCTGTGCCATCCGGTTACCTCCGTAAAATCAGCAGCGAGAAATAATCCAGTCTCTTTCCCTTCAGGTTCCTGACATCTCTGATTATCTCTTCGTCCCTGGTGGTGCATCTCCGGACATAAACGCACTTTTCCAGCAGGTTCATCTCCTCAAGTATGCCGAGCAGCCGGTCAAATACCCTGTGCACCTTGAGAAACACTACCGTATCAAATTTGTTGAGGGTGTCCCTGATAGTCTCAGCCTCTTCATTGCCGGAAATTATGGCAATTTTTTCATCGTTCACGGCCAGGGGGGCTACCGCGCTGGCGGCGGCGGCCGTGATTGAAGAAACCCCGGGAACGACCTCGACCTCAACCTGCGGGTGGTTCTTCCGCAACGCCTCTAGGACATGAACAAAGGTGCCGTAGAGGAGAGGGTCGCCAACGTTGACCAGAGCACAGTCCTGCCCTTTCTCCAGATGCTGCCAGATAACATCGGCTGCCTTCTGCCAGTAGCAGGACAGCCTCCTTTCATCCCTGAGCATAGGGAAAACCAGCCCGGTTACTTTTGAGCCGTCCACCAGATTAGCGATAATGGAGCGGGCAAAGCTACCGCTCTGTTCGTCTTTCTGAGGCACAAAGATAACCGGCACCTCAGTCAGGATACGGTGCGCCCGCAGAGTGAGCAGTTCCGGGTCGCCCGGCCCTACCCCGATGCCGTAAAACCGGCCGATGCCTCCTCTTTTAGGGTTCATGCTGCCGCCAGCTCCTTTCCCTGCCAGCCGGTGATGACAAATACCGGATTCATTGCCTGGAAATGGGTGAGGTTGGAGAAATCCTTGCTGCGAGCCACATTGACCGAGGTCACCTCAGTGGCGAAGCCGTTCGCCTTGAGGCTCTCTAGCGCAGTGTGCAGTGTCTCCAGAGTAGCGGCATTAACCACTATATTCCCTCCCGGTTTCAGGCGGCGGCAGGCAGCCTGCAAGATTTCCGGCAGATGCCCCCCGCTGCCCCCCACGAACACCGCCGCAGGGTCGGGCAGCTTGTCGAGTCCCTCCGGGGCCTGCTCCTGAACCACCGTGACGTTGCCGGTACCGAACCTGCGGACATTTTCCCTGATTCCTTCCACCGACCGGGCATCTTTTTCTATGGCGAACACGCTGCCCTTCTTGGCCAGGAAGGCAGCTTCAATAGACACGGCTCCCGAGCCGGCGCCGATGTCCCAGACCACGCTGTCTTCTCTGAGGCGCATCTTGG
This sequence comes from Chloroflexota bacterium, assembly GCA_030690025.1. Taxonomy (GTDB): domain Bacteria; phylum Chloroflexota; class Dehalococcoidia; order Dehalococcoidales; family JAUYDJ01; genus JAUYDJ01. Next base: position 10,314 of record JAUYDJ010000258.1, read on the forward strand.
CCAGGCTGATGGCTCTGACCTCCAGCTTGGTGATAAGCCCCTCCCGCTGCCGGTGAAACTCATTATCGGGAATCCCGAAGCGGGTGTTATCTGGCAGCTTATCTTTAACCAATATCATGACATTAAGTGGTGAGAACTCCATGCCTCTCAGGCTGTAGAGGTCTGTGGCGATAATCTTTTCCTTTTCGCTGCCCAAATCCTGACAGATATAGGCCCGGCAATTCTCTACTCCCCGCTCCTGGAAGACCCGGGAGATGTCTCCGGGGCTGTTTTTATCATCCGTAAAAAGCCCGATTTTATGGCTGGAATGCGCTATACCCACGATATCTTCAATGGGTCGGGAGTGGACGCTGACCATGACAGCATCGTCCCAGCTTTCCTTAATGCGGGCGAAGGCAAGCTGCATGGCACTGATATTAGGTACTATCTCGAAGATGGCTTTACCCAGTTTGCTGGTTAAATACCGGGCTATGCCGTAGAAGTTGGGGTCGCCCGAGGCCAGCACGACCATCTTCTTGTGCTGGAGATTACTCCGAATAAAATCGGCGACTTCCTCCAGGTTGTTCCTGATGATAACCCTCTCCCCGGATAAATCGGGAAACATATCGAGCAGTCTTTCTCCGCCGATAACAGTATCAGCCATCTGCACGGCCTGGCGCGCCTCGGGGAGGAGGCTGGCCACACCGCCCGGCCCCACCCCGACGATATAGACCTTATGGTCTGGCATCAGCCCTCCCGATTACGATACCGTCGGTATCGGTCATGAGGCAGTCTATCTCAAATCGCCCCCCGGTTTTTTTCAGGGAGTTCCTGGCCGCCATTCGGCAGAGCTCATCCCCGAACTCCCGGGCGTGTTCCGGCGACAGCATCCTGCGGAAGTGATTAGCGGTAATAGCGCCCCGCAAGGCCTTGACTGTTTCGTCAGGCATGCCGCAGCCTGCCGCTACCTCAGCCAGAAAATCGATATCCACTCTGGAATCGCTGACATTGGTGTAGAGGTTTCCGGCGGCAAGCTTGCTCATCTTACCTACCATACCCCAGACCGTTACTTTAGCCAGAGGCCTTTTGGCGCATTCCTCAAGAGAGTAGCCGATGAAGTCTCCCATCTGAATAAAACATGCCTCGGCCAGCGTCGGCAGCTCCTTCTGGGCGAACTTTTCGCTGCGCCGGCCCGTGGTTAGCACTACCTCCCGGCAGCCGCCGGCAACAGCGACGTCCAGCGCCTGCGAGATGCAGGTGGTATAGGCCTCTTTTGAGTAGGGGATGACAATGCCGGTGGTGCCCAGGATAGAAATACCGCCGACTATTCCCAGGCGCGAATTCAGTGTTTTCCTGGCCAGCGCCTCGCCCTTTGGCACCGAAATGGTCACCCGAATCCCTTCGGTATCAATCCTGTTTCCGGCCGCTTCTTGCACCGAGCCGGCTATCATCAGGCGGGGCACCGGGTTGATGGCGGCCATGCCTTCGGGTATCTCCAGCCCGGGCCTGGTTACCACGCCAACTCCCTCCCCACCGCCTATATCGATACCCGGCTCTCTTTTCCAGGATACGCTAGCGCATATCTCCGCCCCGTGGGTAACATCAGGGTCATCTCCGGCGTCTTTTATCACCGAGCACGTTGCCTGCCTTCCGCTGAAGGTGCACTTTTCCAGGCGGAAACTGACCCTGTCGCCATTGTGGGGCAGGCTGATATCCACACTCTCTACCAGCTTCTGGTTGAGTAAGGCCAGCACTGCCGCCTTGGCCGCGGCCGCGGCGCAGGCCCCGGTGGTATAGCCGGAGCGCAAGGCTTTACCTTCTTGCCGCCGGGTCATTCCGCTAGCCCTCCTCGCCATCAACGTAACAATACCTGCCCGCCTCACTCTTCGGCCCGTTGCCCAGGAGCTTCCGCAGCTCCCGTCTGGCCTGCCCGATGGTCATCGGGCTTCCGGGCAGGTCTAGCCCATCCTTCTTCCTGAGAATCTCAGCCAGATGGCCGATACGCGGCAACCGGAGCTGGGCTTCCCTGACCATGGCGGTATTGGCGAAGATTCGCTCCGGTGTTGCTTCGGCCACTATCCGGCCATGACTCATGATAGCGACCCGGTCACAGAACAAGGGCACAAGTTCGACATCGTGGGTGGCCATGACCATGCTAATCCGTCTTTCCCGGTTCAACTGCCGCAGCAAGCGCATGATGGCGCTGGTACCTCTGGGGTCTAATCCGCTTGTCGGCTCGTCCAGCAGTATTATTTCAGGCATCATCGCCAGTACCCCGGCAATGGCCGCCCTCCTTTTCTGCCCGAAACTCAGGGTATGAATGGCTTTATCCGCCAGCTGGTCAATGCCCACCAGTTTCAAAGCTTCGGCAGTCCGGCGGGCAACCTCATCTTCCTTTAATCCCAGATTGGCCGCGCCGAAGGCAACGTCCTGCTCCACGGTGGCGGCAAAGAGCTGGTCGTCAGGATTCTGGAAGACCATCCCGATGCGCCGGAAAATCTCCTTATCTTCAAAGTGCCGGAGTTCCTTCCCCTCCAGAAAGACCTGCCCTGAGGAGGGGCGCAACAGCCTGATAAAGTGTTTAAGCAGGGTGGTCTTGCCGCAACCGTTGGCACCCATTAAAGCCAGGAACTCGCCCCGCCTCACCTCCAGACTGACATCAGCCAGGGCCTGTGTGCCGTCAGGGTAATGAAATGACAGGGCTTTGGTCTCAATCATATAGTCAATCGCCCCACCAGATAGAAAGCCAGCAGCAGTACTGCTAAGCAGGAAGCCGCCAGCCGGTCCCTGCCGTCAAGACCGGTTCGATAGCTAATCGGCATGGTACCAGCATAGCCGCGGGACGACATCGCCTCAAAGACTCTTTCCGCCCGGTCATAAGCGCGGAAGATAAGGCTGCCGCCCAGTGTGCTTAGAGACCGCATGCTTTGACGCCAGTTGCAATAACCGAGGCGCACCTTCTGGGCCTCCTTGATAGACGTAACTTCTTCGATAAGCACGAAGATATACCGGTACGTCAGGAGCGCCAGTTCGGTAAAGGTTCTCGGCACCCGGAACCATCTCGCTGCCAGCAGCAGCTTGTTGGCCGGTGTGGACAGGCTCAGGAAAAGTATCAGCGATACCCCGGCCAGCACGCGGCACATGATCAGTACGCCATGAGCCAGGCCTTCGACATGACCCACCAGATGCCATCCCCAGATGGAGATAGTCAGCAGAGGCGTAACGCCGTAGAAGAATATCTGGGTAATCAGCACCACCACGGCCATGACCAGCGGCATGGCCAACCTGACCAGAATCAGTATTGGTGGCACTTTGATAGCCAGTAAGGTAACGAGACAGAAAGTAGCGATGGCTATCGGCGTAGAGATATTTGGCGCCAAAAGGTTAATCGCCAGGGCGGCCACGGTGAAGACTATCTTGATGCGCGCGTCAAGGCCCGTGGCGAAATTCACCTTCTGAGCAAAGACCTCGGCGAAAGCCCCGTGCGTCATGGCTGTTCCCGTTCCCCCTGGCGGAGAGGACAGTCGCTCTTTACGGTGTCCTTTTCGCCGATAAGCTTCCTCCAGCAATAACTAACGACGAAGCCGCCCACGGCGCCACTGATGGTGAAAACAAAGAGCAGCAGGTCACCCTGGTCGGTATTGATAATAGGCGTTCTGGCCACGCGCCCGGCATCGGCGGCATACTTCTGGATAACGTTGACGTCCACCCCGCCCCATGCTTCATCTCCTCTGGGCGCATCCTCTGCGAGGAAAATCCAGCCGGCCACGGCGGCCACGATAATCAAGGCCAAAGTGCCCATTGCCACCAGCCTGGGTATATTTCTCATTAGCTCCCCTCCTTCGATGCAGCCGGAGCCGCCCTAAAGACGTAAGGGATTACCCGGGAGAGCAGCTCGGGCCGGCGCTGATAGACAATGCTGACGACGCCCCCGGTAAAGAGCCCTTCCAGGATGCCCAGGGGCAGCTGCGTTGGGGCAAAGGCCAGCGCTATCGCTCCGAACATGCCCCAGAGCGAGCCGGTGCCGTGCAGCGCCGAAGCCAGCTCGAAGGAAGTGGTGGCGTAGGTCGCCCAGTCGCCCAGGAGTCCGGCGGCGAAGGCCGCCACGAATATCGGGGCCTGCAGCCTCCAGAACAGGACAAAAGCGCCAAAACCGACAAAAGACCCGACGACCGCCATCGACATGATGTTGGCCCCCCAGGTGCTGATGCCACCGTGCGCCAGAAACAAAGCCTGAATCAGCAGGGCGATGGCCCCCAGCACGGTGCTGATAAACGGCCCCACCAGGATTGCCCCCAGGGGCGTGCCAGACGGGTGCGAACTGCTTCCGGTGACCGGCACCGGGACAGGGAAAACCGAGATGAGGAAAATAGCAGCCCCGGTCAGACCGAGGAGAGGCATGAGCCCTTTCACATCTCTGGTTTTCCTCCTGATAAGGTAAGTACCCGGTATAACAAAGACAAACGCCACCACGTACCATAGTGCCGCCCAGTTGGCCGGCAAAATCCCTTCGGCGATATGCATGGCATAGGCCGGAGACGCGATTAAGAAAAGAAGACCGACAGCAGTTACGAGAGCTATTATCAGGCTGCCTTTATAGTGCTCCTTCATCATTTACCTCCAACTGGAACCTCACATTTTCAGGTAGCTTACCGCCCGGCCAGTCCCAGTAAAGCGTTAACGGTGGCCGCGGCTAGAGCGCTGCCGCCGCGGGTTCCGGCAATACTGATGTACGGTATGTCAAGTTCCACCAGCTTCTCCTTGGACTCTTTAGCCTGCACAAAGCCGACGGGCATTCCTATGACGATAGCGGGAGTGACCTTTTTCTGAGTAATCAGTGCAACCAGAGTCAACAAGGCTGTGGGGGAGTTCCCGATAGCGACGATAGACTCATTGAGCCGTTCTCCCAGGTGGTGGAAGGCGGCTGATGTTCGGGTGCTGCCTTCCACATGGTCTGTATCTGCTGCCCCGAGTTCTTCCAAGGCACAGTAAACGGGACAGCCGAACTTTGCCGCCAGCCGGCCGTTAACGGCTACGGCTGCCATCCTCACATCGGTAAAGATGGGCCTCCCGAGGCGGATGGCGGCCAGTGCCACCGTGATGGCCACCGGGTGGAATCTCACCAGAGAAGCTATGTGGCGGTCGCCGGCGGTGTGCACGAGGCGCTTCACCACCGTCAGCTCTTCCGGAGACAGGTCCAGCGGTGGCAGCAGCCTTTCCACGATGGCCATGCTCTGCTGCTCGATGGCTCTGGGAGAGACGTGAGGAGCCCCGTCGGGCGCCAGCTCCGGCGCCGTCTCCAGGATACGCTTGGCCACCAGGTCAACAAGGTACTCGTCCAGGCCGAGGTTATCGGCGATATTGAAATTCGTACCCGGGTAGGCTGATTTCAGGTTCTCGACGAGCTGGGGGATGTGTTCAGTAATATGCCGCCCGGGGAAGAGAAAGTAAGGCACGATAACCACCCGCGTTGCCCCTTGCCTGACCAAGTAACCTACCGCTTCGTCTAAGTCCGGGTGATTGAATTGGAGCGAGGCACCAGCAACCTCCACATCCGCAGAGAGAAAGGCTCTCACCCCGTGGCTGAGCCGACGAAGGACTTCGGTAATCTCAGTCATTCCCTTTTCGCCGCGGCTGCCGTGAGCCAAGATGACGATGCCAGTGTTTATCATAATAAACTATACTTGATTAAAAACAATTATAGTTGACATTATAAGGGATATGATTTGCCATGTCAATAGCTGGAATTCCCGGATTTAGGGGTTTCCCGAGAGGATAGTGAATTGAAGAAGCAAACTATGCCGCTGTCTGGGCCAAGTCGATCAGTTCGTAGTCCAGTTTCTCTTCTTCCAGTCTCTTGAGCAGCTCGAGTATGGCGTCATCGGTGCACACCACGGTAGAGGATAAACCGCAGTGTGCCGCTTCGATTATTGCTTCCGCCACGCCGTAAAGATATTGAGGTTCAATGCCGGCCCGCCTCAGTACCGCTAAAGCCTCGATACCGATAGCGCCAACATTTTGGCTCTTATCAATGTAAGCTTTCAGCCGTTTCATGTCGACCTGCCTTGACCCCCCTTTTTGGACGCCGGGTACCTGCAGAATGGTTACCTTGCCCCCGGTCAGGTCCACCAGCCCTTCGATGTTGGCGATGCCTATGTCCTCACCCTGCCTAGCGCTGGACGCCGCTATGCCTCTCGCACCGACGTTTATTTGTGCGGTGGCGTAGAGTAAGCCGTCCTTCATCTCGAGCCCAACCGGTTGGCCTTGCTTTATGTCTGAGTCAGCGATGGCAGCGCACACCGTAATATTGGTGATGACTTGTTGTACCACCGAAACATATCCCTGGAGCTCTCTGAGCATTTTGAGTATCCAGTTGACTCCTTTGGTGCTTACCCGGTAGCTTGAACGGCCGTTGGAAATAATCATCTCCTCAGCAACTAAGTGACGAACATAATCTGAGATCGCCTGAGGCGTTATACCCAACTTGGCGGCTATCTTTCTCTGTTGAATACCGGGGCCGCCGGCAGCAATCTCGACCAGTATCTGGAATCTGGTGGCGGAGTTCTTATTCTGCAGTATTTCTACCATGTTTCAACCCCATTTAGCGATTGAGTGTATTCCATTTTACTGGTTGTATTATAAGCGACCACGTTTAATCCGACAACTCTCCCATCATTTATTGCATGGCTCGCCATCGTCGTTGAACCATTTTGGTGATAATGGAGGTGCTTCCACAGGTGTAATAATCATACTCAGATGAAGCGCCCCTTACAACGCGAATGTCTGTCCTTTCGTTGCTTGTTTATCTTGCTGGTCAATAGCTAGCGTATAATTAATGTTACACACAAAGCTTCTCTGAGGCGGTCACACTTTTCATTGAAATGGTCAATCTGCGTCATAGAAAAGGTAATTGATGTTCTTGGAATGCATCTGCATCCTAAGGCTCATTCAACGAAAACGGTAAGTCCCCCTACTGGTCGGGATGGCCGAACACGCTCATTCGCCTTTGGGACAGCAATCGTTCGACACGTCTCGTTTCCTCCCCGGTTTGCGCTTGCATGGCTCGACGGAACCTGACGACGTCCCTTATATCCAGACTGCGTTGTACGACGATACCGGCGACCAACTTGGCAATATCCGGTGCGGTGTTCTCTCTCATGGTCAACACACGTTCGGCCACAACAATAAAGTCATCTTTACTATAGGGATCCATATGCAGCACATGGAAACGTGAAGCTAGTTCTGGGTCCCATAGTTGTCCACGATCAGATGCAGTGGCGTCCCTTTGGGGAACTCCCGGTCCAGTTGCCGCAGGAATCGCAGGAACTCCTGGTGCCGGTGCTTGGCCATGCATTCCCCGATCACCCGTTCGTCCAGGACGTTTAGGGCCGCAAACAGGGTGGTGGTCCCATGGCGCTTGTAGTCGTGAGTCATGGTTCCGCAGCGTCCTTTCTTCATGGGCAACCCTGGCTGGGTCCGCTGTAGGGCTTGAGGCTCTTCTCGTCCACGCAAAGGACGATGGCCTTGTCCGGAGGGTTGAGGTACAGCCCCAAGACGTCGGTGAGTTTCTCCGTGAAGCGAATATCCTTCGAGAGCTTGAACCGTTTGGTCCGCTGGGGCTGCAATCCGTGGGCGTCCCAGATGCGGTGGACCATCGAGTGGCTGACGCCTTGGGCCTTGGCCATAGTTCGGCGGCTCCAATGGGTGGCTCC
>JAUYDJ010000056.1 GCA_030690025.1 Chloroflexota bacterium
GCCAGCATCTGGCTGACAGCAGCCATCGGCATGGCTACGGGGGCAGGGCTTTACATTGTGGCGGTAGCGACCGGGATTCTCGCCTATATTACACTGCGCTTGCCCCTGTAAGGTAATTGGACACCGGTGCCCAGGCGTGACCGTAAAACGTTTGGCTTCAGAAAACCGCCAATTTTGCCATTTTCGGACAGCCTCAGAGATTCGGGGCTCGGATAAAAATTTGGGCTCCAGCTTTACGCTGGAGCCCTTTGGTTTTACGTGACCATACCCTTAATTAGGCAAAAGTCTGAACGATTCCACCCTGGCCAGCCGCACCAGGGACCAGTCTCCCACCGGGGCTTTGGCGCCGCCCGTCTCTGCCAGGGGCTGGGCCACACGCAAGGCCGGCATGGCTTCAAGGAGAGCGCCCCTTACATCAAAGAGACCGCCGTGAGACTTCTGGAAACTCCTCATGCGGTCGGCATGGTGCGTAAAAATGTCCCGGCCTTTCTCAACCTGAGATTCATTTCGCTTATGCCATATCATTGTCAGCCTCCTTATGCTAGTCCACTTTCAAATAGAACTGCGGCGCAACGCTCCCTCTGGTATCAGTGCAGTAAAAGCTGCCGCCATCGAGGGCGACTTTGTATCTGGCATCACCGGTCAAATTAAACTGGGCCTGGGCATCCACCATGGTAATGTAGGTCTCCGGAATGGGTGTGCCATCCCACCAGACTGCCTTCTTCCATCCGCCGGCGCCGTCTTCAACGTAGACGCTAACCTTGAGAATCAGGTAGTTATAGCTGCGCACCAGCTCCGCGGCGTTGGTGAGATAGAGCGAGACCACAATATCAGCCGGATTACCGGCGGCATTAACGTAGAAAAGGTCGCCCGGCTTCACGCCGCCGATAGCTCTGGCAAAAACGTTATAGGTGGGGGTATTTGAAGCTTCCGCCACCTCGATGCGGGCTGCTTCCCGCCCGCGCCCGAAGTTATTGGCATTGTAGGCATAAGCCACTGGCCAGGGGGCCAGCGTCAGTACCGCCAGTGCCAGAAAAATTAGCTTCAATCTCATCCGGTTGCCTCTTGCTCCAGACTTTTTGTTATCCAGTCTCAGCTTATGACTCCGGCGAGAAACGAAGCATAAAAATTCAGGGGTGAACTATAAACATTTGATAAAAAGAGCCTCTCTTGAATCTCTTCCCCGGAGTTAAAGTAACTGTCAAAACATCTGAGATTAGACTTACCCTCCCCAGTCTTTTACTCGATCTTAGTTGTCGTCGGTGTCATTGCGAGTCCTTCGCAGAAGGACGAAGCAATCTCGGATGGATGGGGAATGAGATTGCTTCGTCGCTACGCTCCTCGCAATGACAACCATGATTGAGCAGAACCCTCCCCAGCCTCCCGTTGACAAACCATCTCACCTGTGTTATAGTGCACCAGATATGTCAAGAATGAACTCCCGCAGCTACTACTACGCCTACTTCATGTTTGCGTGGCGCACAGAGTGCGCTGGGGGAGGCGTTTTGGCATAGCAATGGCGTAAGGTTACCAGTAAAACAGCGACTTAAGAACCCTCCCCCGTGGAGGGTTCTTCTTTTTAGTAGTCCAAATATGTTAAGTCGGGGAGGACAACAATGATTATCATGAAAGCCGGTGCCACCGATGCGGAGGTGGCCAACGTGGTCGAGGAAATCAAAAAATACGGGCTGAGGGCTGACGTATCCCGGGGCGAGTTCCGCACCGTAATCGGCCTGGTGGGTGATGAAAGGAAAATTCCTTTCTCCCATTTCGCAGTCCTTCCTGGCGTGAAAGAGGCAATGATGGTAGAAACACCGTACAAACTTATCAGCAAGGAATACAGCAAACTTCTCGGCGAAGAGGACGAACCCCGTGTCATCAAGGTCGGCAATATCAGCATAGGCGGCGATGAGCCCGTCTTCATCGCCGGGCCGTGCGCCGTAGAGAGCCGCCAGCAGCTCTTCCGCATAGCTGAGGGCGTCAAGAAGGCCGGCGCCCACATCCTGCGCGGCGGCGTCTTCAAACCGAGGAGCTCGGTGCACTCCTTCCAGGGACTGGGTGCGGGTGGCCCGGAGGAGGCCGAGGAAGCCCTGAGCTGGCTGCGCGAGGCCGGCCAGCAGTTCGAGATGCCGGTCATCACCGAGATAAGAGGCGAAACGCAGGTTGACCTGGTGGCCGACTATGTGGATATACTGCAGATAGGCGCACGGAATATGTACGACCAGGACCTGCTCACCCGGGCGGCACGGAAGAACAAGCCCGTCATGCTCAAGAGGCACTTCGGGGCCGGCATCGAGGAGTTCCTGTCTTTCGCGGAATACATCGCCGCCGAAGGCAACAAGGATATAATCCTGTGCGAAAGGGGTATAATACCGATAGGTAAGGGCAAGAGCTATACGCGGTATACCCTTGACCTGGCGGCCGTGCCGGCGATTCAGAAAGAGACCTATCTGCCTATTCTTGCCGACCCGAGCCATGCCACCGGCCGCCGCGACCTTATCTTCAACATGAGCTGCGCCAGCATCGCTGCCGGGGCGAGCGGCCTGATGATTGAAACGCACTACAACCCGGCGGAGGCAATGGTCGATGGCCAGCAGATGATAACCCCGGATGAGCTTAAAGAAGTCATCCAGGCCTGTCAGAGCATCCATCGCCTGCTGGTGAAGAAACAGAAATAGGCGGGAGTCAATGAGAACCATCCGGGTCGAACTGGGCCGGAACAGCTATGAAATCCTTATCGGCGCCGGGCTGCTGGGACAGGCCGGGCGCCGGCTGAGAGAGCACGGTTTCGCGGGGAAACTGGTCATCATCACCGACCCCACCGTAGACCGTTTGCATGGCGAGTCCCTGAAAAAGGGGCTGGCTAAGGACTTCACCGTGACCACCCTGCTGGTACCGGAGGGCGAAGCGCAGAAATCACTGGAGACGGCCAGCCGGCTCTACCAGGAGTTGACCGATGCCCGCGCCGAACGGAACACGCCCATCCTGGCCCTGGGCGGTGGGGTTATCGGCGACCTGGCCGGATTTGTGGCCGCCACCTACCAGCGCGGCGTGCCGCTCATCCAGCTCCCCACCACCCTGCTCGCCCAGGTTGACAGCAGCATCGGCGGCAAGGTAGCCGTCGACCACGGCCAGCTGAAGAACCAGGTGGGGGCTTTCTACCAGCCGAAGCTGGTGGTGGCTGACATCACTACCCTGAAAACGTTGCCGCCGGACGAGTTTGCCAACGGCCTGGCCGAGGTCATCAAGAGCGCCGCTATCCGCAACCGGACAATCTTCGCCTTCCTGGAAGATAACCTCGACCGTATAAAGTCGCTCGATGACGCCGCCCTGGAAGAGACCGTCTTTCAAACGGCCAAAATCAAGGCCGGGGTAGTGGAAAAGGATGAGACAGACACCGGCCTCAGGAATATACTGAACTACGGCCACACCATCGGCCACGCCGTGGAAGCGGTCTCCGGCTTCACAATGAAGCACGGCCAGGCCGTCGCTATCGGCATGGTCGCCGCCGCCCGGATATCCCGTAAGATGGGAATGTTGACGGAAAGCGAAGTATCGCGGCTCAAAGACCTCATTGAAAAAGCCGGTCTACCAAGCAGTCTGCCGGATATTAGCATATCCAGAATAATCGAGTCCATGCAGCATGATAAGAAGGTCCAGCATAGCAGGATAAGGTTTATCCTGCTAAGGTCGCTAGGTGACGCCTTTGTCACCGATGAAGTCAGCCCCGCCCTGGTAGAGCAGGTCTTAAATGAAACGACGTAGTATTTGCGCCTCCATCACCACCCCTGACCCGCGGGCAATCAAGGAAATTGAGCCTATGGTCGACCTTTTCGAGGTCCGCATTGACCTTATTGGCGACGGCTGGCCGCAGGTGGTCAAGCAGCTAGAAAAGCCCTGGATTGCCTGCAACCGTACTGCCGCCGAAGGCGGCCGCTGGTCGAAAGAGGAACCGGAGCGGCTGGCTGAGCTATTGAAGGCAGCCAAGCTGGGCGCCAGCATCGTTGACCTCGAGCTGGACACCCCGAACCTGAGAGAGCTGGTGGCCCTGGTCAAAGAGAAGGCGGAGTGTCTCCTGTCCTTTCACGACCTGAGAGGTACGCCCTCGCTCGATAGCATGAAGGAAATCGTGCGCCGACAGCTGGCGGCCGGCGCCGATATCTGCAAGGTGGTCACTACCGCCCGCAGCTTTGCCGATAACCTGGCCGTCCTGCAGCTCATCGCTGATTTCCCCCAGACCAGGGTAGTCGCCTTTGCCATGGGCACCCTGGGCATTACCAGCCGCGTCCTGTCGCCGCTGATGGGCGGGCAGTTTACCTATGCCGCAATTGCCCAGGACAAAGAGTCCGCCCCCGGGCAGCTGACGGTCAGCGACTTAAACCAGATTTACCGGCTGATGGAGGCACAATGATAACCGGCAAGACTACCGTCTGCGGTGTGATTGGCGACCCCATCGAGCATACCATGTCGCCAGTGATGCACAACGCCGCCTATAAGAAGCTCGGCCTCGACTACGTCTATGTTGCCTTCAGAGTCGACAAGGCCGACCTGGGCAAAGCCGTTGCCGGCATGAGAGCACTGAGAATACGCGGGCTGAATGTCACCATACCGCATAAGGTGACCATTATGCCCTTCCTGGACGAACTCGACCCCCTCGCTGAAAAGATAGGCGCAGTCAATACCGTGGTCAACAATAACGGAGTCCTGCGCGGCTGCAATACCGATGCCACCGGCTTCCTGCAAGCCCTGCTGGCCAAAGGAGTCCAGCCGGATGGTAAGACGGTGGCTATCCTGGGGGCGGGCGGCGCTTCACGGGGTATCTCCTTCATCCTCGCCGAACGGGGCGCTAACCTGGTTATCCTCAACCGCAAGCTGGAGCTGGACTGGGCGGTGGACTTAGCCCGCCGCATTTCGCAGGTTTTCCAGAGACAGGTTACCGCTCTGGAGCTGAATGAGCCAAACCTGGACCAAACGCTGGCCGGTGCGGATATACTGGTCAACGCCACCAGCGTGGGCATGAGCCCGGATATCGACAGCACGCCGGTGCCCGCCAAACTGCTCCGGCCGGGACTGCTCGTCTTCGATATCGTGTATAATCCCATCCAGACCCGGCTGATTAAAGACGCCCGGGCCGCCGGTGCAAAGACCATCAGCGGCATAGATATGCTCGCCTGGCAGGGGGCGCTGGCTTTTGAAATGTGGACCGGCCAGCCAGCCCCGGTTGAGCTTATGAAACGGGAAGCCATCAAGGTGCTGCGGGGCCATGAAAAGTAGTATCGCCCTCATTGGTTTCATGGGGACGGGTAAGACCGCCGTGGGTAAGGCCCTGGCGGAGAAGCTGGGCAAGCAGTTCATCGAGATGGACGCTTTGATTGAGCAGAAGGCGGGCAAGCCCATCCCGCGCATCTTCGCCGAGGATGGCGAGATTGCCTTCCGCGAGCTTGAGCTCGCGGTCACCAAAGAGATTGCCGCCCG
>JAUYDJ010000112.1 GCA_030690025.1 Chloroflexota bacterium
CTCGCAATGACACAAGAGCTTTGAATTTTGGATTTAGGTTGCTGTGGCCGAGGCGTCAAAGGACAGAAGAAAAAGCGGGGGCCGCTTGAAAACGTGTCAGTGCACGTGTAAGATGAGAACAGTTACAGGTCGTCAACAAAGGAGGTGTGTCATGGCAGCAACTCTCACTTTACTCGACGAACTTATCAAGGAACACCGTGTTATCCGGCAGGGCCTCGAGGCGGCCATGCAGGTAGCTAACGACGCCGGCGCCATATTTGAATTGGCTAAAGCCAAACAGGACTTTGTTCCCGGGAGGCTGGCCGACCATCGGCGGCCGCTGCAAGATTTACAGAAGACGCTGGACACCGTGGAGCAGGGGCTCAACCGGCACTTTGAGCGTGAAGAAAAGGCGCTGTTAGTCCTTTTCCAGGAGCATGGCAGTGACATGTTGACTTCAGCCCTGCGCATTCTCCTCCTGGAACATAAAGAGCTTAGAGACCGCATCACTGAATCCAAGAAGGAAGTGGCGGAGCTGGTTTCGACCAGGCTGCCGCGTGAGCTAAGCGAAGGGCGAGCCTGGGGAGTCCGCGTCTATATCAGCCACACGCAAAAGCTGATGGGCGCCCATGCCCATAGCGAAGAGGAGCTTTTCCAGAAGCTGCGTGACGAACTGACGCGGAAGTGACCGGCTATGCAGCTTGTTGGGGCGCAGCCTGCGGTGTCTAATTGAAAGAGCCAGGAAGAGCGGGAAAATGAGAGGAAAATATATTTTACTAGCGGCGCTACTCATGCTTGCTCTTCCGGGCACGCTGTCCTGTCAGGCCCCGACCAGCAGCCCGGAGAAGTCTATCGTCGTCACTTATTCGATTCTTGGCTCCATCGTAAGAGATTTGGTTGGCGTTAAGGCAACCGTGACTGTCTCTATGCCCAATGGATTGGACCCGCATGAATGGCAGCCATCCGCTAAAGACATAGAAACGATAAACAAGGCTGGCCTCGTTATCGAAAACGGGCTTGGGCTTGAAGGCGGCATGGAAAAGACACTTGAAGCGGCCAAAAGAAATGGTGTCAAGTTCTTTACGGCTTCAGATTACATCACCATTCGTCATGTAGGGACTGGGGAGGGAATTCCCTCCGGCGACCCCGACCAGGCTATTGGTGCACCCGACCCACACATCTGGCTAGACCCGATAACCATGAAGAGTGTCGTGAGCGCGCTCGTTCCTGCTCTTATGAAAGACCTGAATCTGGATGTGGCTGCCCAGGCAAGAGACCTGGAAAACCGGCTGGATAGCTTAAACACCGAGGTCGCTAATATTGTGGCGCAAATACCCCAGGAAAACCGCAAGCTGGTCACCGGCCATGAGTCAATGGGGTACTTCGCCCAGCGTTACGATTTCAAGCTGGTGGGAGTAATTATACCCAGTCTGTCTTCGCAGGCGGGGGTATCGGCGGCGGACCTGGCGGCTCTTAAGAAGGCCATTCAAGATAATCAGGTCAAGGCGATATTCACTGAGCTCGGCACATCGCCAGCAGTGGCTAAGACTATCGGAGACGAGACCGGGGTTAAGGTCGTTGAGCTTCAAGCAGCCTATTTACCTCCTGACGGCTCATACTTCACATTCATGAGAAACCTCGCTACCGTTATTACTAATGCATTGAAATAGAGGCAGTTATGGATTTGCTGGTGACCCCGTTCTCAACCAATGGCTTCATGCTCCAGGCCCTTATCGCCGGAATTCTGGTCTCTATAGCCTGTGCAATTGCCGGCACTTTTGTAATCCTGCGCGGGCTGGCCTTCATCGGTGATGCGCTTGGCCATGGCGTATTACCCGGCATCGCCGTGGCAATTCTGGTCGGCTTTCCCGGAATAATCGGAGCGGCTATCGGTGCCGCGTTTATGATTGGGGGCATAACCCTGATTACGCAGCGGTCGAGATTATCCTCGGATACGGCCATTGGTCTTTTGTTTATTGGAATGCTCTCCCTGGGCGTGGTGATTGTATCCCGCTCGAACTCTTTTAGCGGCGACCTGACCCGAATACTGTTTGGCGAGATTCTGGGCATTGGCATCCCGGCTATCCTGATTCAGCTTGTGGCTACGGTTGTCATTGCGGCTATAGCTGTCATCTGCGCTCGCCCATTCCTGTTGCTCAGCTTTGACCCGGAACAGGCTGAGGTTGCTGGCTACTCGGTCCGCCTCTACCATAATGTGATGCTCTTCATGATTGCGGTCACGGTAATTGTCTCTTTCCAGACGGTCGGCACTTTACTTGTCTTCGGGTTGCTTATCGCCCCGGCCGGCGCCGGCGCGCTCCTTGCCCGACGTATAGAGGCGATGATGGCCTGGGCAGTGCTCTTCGGCACACTGTCAATGTATATCGGTCTGCTGATAAGCTATCACTTGAACCTGGCCGCGGGTGCGGCCATAATACTGGTAGCAGTGGTGATCTTTTTTATCGTGTTTATCGCTCAGAACCTGCGTAATCGGCGGGTAGCTCATCTTCAGGAGCAAGCACATGGATAGCCGGGAAAAATCCGCTAGCCCATCGATAGATGTTGGCGCATCCACACCAGGCATCAAGGGCTCTCCCTACGTCGCGGCCAAGCATCTCAATATTGGCTACTCAAATGAAGTTGTAGTAGCCAATATTAGCTTTGAGCTGGGGCAGGGACAGGCTATCGCGCTGATTGGCACTAATGGTTCGGGAAAATCAACCCTGCTGAAAACCATTGTCGGGCTGCTAACGGCCATGGGCGGCCAGCTATCGGTATTCGGAATGCCTCCCGGGAATAACCACTCCCGGATAGCCTATCTCGGCCAGTTCCATGCCTCTGGATTCGTCCTGCCCATTCGCGCCATTGACGTCGTGCGCATGGGCCGATTCCCTTTGTATGGACTATGGAGACGGATGAGCCGGCGGGATGATGAAATCGTAATGTCTGCCATGCGCACTATGGGTATCGAAAAACTGGCCGATTCGCCATTACGGTCCCTATCCGGTGGCCAGCAGCAGCGGACTTATCTGGCCCAGGTGCTGGCCCACCAGGCCGACCTGCTGGTGCTTGACGAGCCGACGGCAGGTCTGGATGCCGGCGGTAGAGAGCTCTATCTGCACGCCATCAATGATGAGCTCTGCCGGGGAGCTTCAATTGTCATAGCTACTCATGATATCCAGGAAGAGGCGGCCCTGTGCCACCAGGTAATGCTGCTGGCCCGCCGGGTAGTAGCTATTGGCACGCCCCAGGAAGTATTAACTCCCGAAGCCTTACTGGAGGCCTTCGGCATAGTCGTTACTGGTGAGAAACGTCTCCACGTGCTCGAATGCAAGCACGGACATGACGATATGGAGCGGCTCGGTCTCAATAAACCGAAACTATAAATTCTACCGTAATAGATATGACCAATAACCAATCCAACCAAGCCCGAAAAGAAGAGCACCTGCAGATAAACCTGGCGGAGGATATCCAGTTCAAAGAGGTTACCACCGGGCTGGAGAAGTACTACTTCTTGCACCAGGCCCTGCCCGAGATTGATGCCGCCGACGTTGACCTGTCAACCACGCTCTACGGCAAACGGCTCAAGGCCCCGCTCATCATCTCCTCCATGACCGGGGGTGTTGCGGCGGCCAGGCGCATCAATCGCAACCTGGCGCGGGCGGCCCAGGCCACCGGCATCGCCATGGCGCTGGGATCGCTAAGAGCCGCTATCGAAGACCCCGGCGTTGCCCGCACCTACCAGATACGTGATGTTGCCCCGGATATTCTCCTTTTCGCTAACCTGGGCGCGGTGCAGCTTAACTACGGCTTCGGCGTGGCCGAATGCCTCAAAGCCGTGGAGATAACGCAGGCGGATGCCCTGATTCTGCACCTGAACCCCCTCCAGGAAGCCCTGCAACCGGAGGGCAATACCAACTTCGCCGGGCTGGTAGCCAAAATTGAACAGGTCTGCCGCCAGTTGCCGGTGCCGGTAATTGCCAAGGAGGTCGGGCTGGGTATTTCGGCGGCGGCCGCCCAGAAGCTAATCGACGCCGGGGTAGCCGGTATTGACGTGGCCGGTGCCGGGGGCACCTCCTGGAGTGAAGGCGAAAGACGCCGCGCCCGGAGCCAGACGCACGACCGCGTAGCGGCCGCCTTCAGCGGCTGGGGCATCCCTACCGCCGAGTCCATTCGCATGGTCAGGCAGAGCAGCCCCGGCATCACCCTCATTGCCAGTGGCGGCATCCGCAGCGGCATTGACGCCGCCAAGGCCATCTGCCTGGGGGCGGACGCCATCGGCATCGCGGCTCCCTTTCTGAAAGCTGCCGCGGTTTCCCCCAGAGCCGTCACGCAGGCCATCACCGAGATTACCGAGCAGCTGCGTATCGCCATGTTTTGCATCGGGGCGGCCAACCTGGAACAGCTCAAGCACTCACCGTTTCTACAGCGCCGGCAATAGACTATCGACCGCACTGTCCTGCTCTAGTTGAAATCAAATTAATACACCCGGTTAATCCGGTAGAGTGTTGACCTCTTTTAATCCCCCTCTCCTTCAAATAAGGAGAGGGGGAATTGGTTTAAGAGAGGGGGCTGAAAGCCCCCATTCTTTTACTCTCCCTCTTCGGCCTGCAACGCAGTTGTGGGTGCTAGCCCTTACCAGAATTAGGTTTCACCACCCTTTTGCCCACGCTCAGGAATACCTATTATTGCGTTGCAGCAATAAAAATAATGTGCTAGTATTAATCTCCGAGGAGGCATAATGTCCTGTATTATCTGGAACAAGAGATGCAAAAGGTGCCACGGCAATCTGGCTCTGGAGAGTGATGAGTATGGTAGTTACCTCTCCTGCCTGCAGTGCGGCGCAGTCGAGATAGATACCACCCAGCTGGTCGCGGCACGCCCGAGCACTCCGGCCATGGATGAAGACGAGAAAGAGACATCAACCCCGAAAATGAAAGTCGCCTAGACTGAAAAAGGGGACCCCTTGAAAAAGGTCAGGATTGGCATTCTCACCGGCGGCGGTGACTGCGCCGGATTGAACTCAGCCATTAAATGGGTGACCAAAACGGCACTCGATGAGCAGCTTGAGTGCGACCGGGGCGCGCAGTATGAAGTCCTGGGCATCCGGGACGGCTGGAAGGGGCTGATAAATGTTGACCCCACCAACCCGGATATCCAGGGGTATATCATTCCATTGAACCAGGAGATAGTGCGCACCTGGGACAGGTACGGCGGCACCAACCTGGGCACATCGCGGACTAACCCCTACGACCCCAAAAACGACCAATCGAAAAAGGTGCTGAGCAATATCGAGCAGGTTGGCCTGGACGTAATAATCGCCATTGGCGGTGACGATACCCTCGGTGTAGCTCAGAAACTGAGCGAGGCCGGGGTGAACGTCATCGGCATCCCCAAGACCATTGACAAAGACCTCCCGGAGACCGACTACTGCCTGGGATTTGAGACCGCACTCAATGTTATTACCGAGGAAGTCGACCGTCTGCGCACCACCGCCGGCTCCCACAAGCGCATCTTCGTGGTGGAGACCATGGGCCGAGA
The DNA here is from genome assembly GCA_030690025.1 of Chloroflexota bacterium. GTDB lineage: Bacteria > Chloroflexota > Dehalococcoidia > Dehalococcoidales > JAUYDJ01 > JAUYDJ01. Next base: position 5,521 of record JAUYDJ010000112.1, read on the forward strand.
AGCCGGCTGGCTGGCTCTGGAGGGTGGGGAATCCTGCGGGGCCTATATCATACTCATCCCCGAGTATGATTTCTCCATAGCCAGGGTGAACGAGCTGGTCATGGAAGGCCGCCGGGCCGGCGCCCGCTATGACATCGTTGTTGCCGCCGAAGGCGCCAAGCCCTCGGGAGGCAGCGAATTTACCAAGGAAGGCGGCGTGGACAGCTTCGGCCATAAAATGCTGGGCGGCATCGGCGAGTGGCTGGCCAAAGAGATTCAGGATGGCACCAGGCTCGAGACGCGGAGCGTGGTGCTGAGCCACCTGCAGCGCGGCGGCGCGCCGTGCGCCTACGACCGCCGCATGGGCCGCTACTTCGGTATTGCCGC
>JAUYDJ010000118.1 GCA_030690025.1 Chloroflexota bacterium
TTTTATTGCTCTCAGCTTTGCCCTGGCCTACCTGGTGCAGAATGCAGCGGCCAAATTTAACTTTCCGCTGTACGGATTTGCCTGGGTAGCCTACCTGGTGGTATTCGTCACGGCGCTGGTGAGCAACCTCACCATCATTGCGCCAGTACCTTTCGCGGTATCAGTAATGGTCGCCGCTGCCACCAAATGGAACCCGCTTATCATTGCCTTGCTTGGTGCCGCTGGCGGCACTCTGGGCGAGCTCAGCGGTTACTATGCCGGTTACCTGGGGCGGAAAATAGCCATCTCCGAGAGCGTGGTGGGCTACCGCTGGATTGAGGGCTGGGTCCAGCGGTACGGGGTATGGGCCATCCTGCTTCTGGCATTTCAGCCGGTCATACCTTTTGATGTCGGCGGGCTGGTGGCTGGCGCCGCCAAAATGCCGCTGCACAAATTCTTGCCCGCTCTTTTCGGGGGAAAATTCCCCAAGTACATCCTGCTTACCTACGCCGGTATCGGGCTGATTCATTACATACCATTCTTCACACCCTAGTCACACGGGGAAATCTCGTGCTTGCCGGGGCGGATTTCCTTCGGGTTCTGGTAAACAAACGAGAGGGGGCGGAAAGCCCCCTCTCTCAAAATAATGCGCCACTCTTCAGAATCGGGCAGGTAAAGCTAAGTCTCTACCGTTAGCCCTGATTTGGCCACGAAATTCTTGAGGAATTCAACCGCTACGGACTCCGTCTTGCTGCCCAGCACCCTCTGCCCGAAAGTGCCGATGCGCCCGGATACCGTCAGGTCGCCCTTGTATACCAGCCGGGTGATACTCTCGGAGACAGGAACCAGGTCGAGGCTTTGCTTCTGAAAGGCTTTGCCGAGGCCGCCATGGGCGGTACCATCAGCCGTAGTCTCCAGGTGAGCCGGGGGGGACAGGTTGATGACCTTTAGCTCCAGTTTGAACTTGATCGGTATGAAACCAACTTTCTGTTCCATGTCCACCCGGTACTTATTATCGCCCAGTGCCTCCACGCTTTGCACGCCGGGCATGCAGTAAATCACCGCCTGCATATCGCCGGTAATTTTGTCCCATATTTTCTGGGCAGGCTCCTTAAAGGTAACCGTCTTCTCAATAATCATAGTAGACCCCCACAGAACTTATCAGCTCAGGATTTACCCTCTCTCTCCTAATTCTACTACTCTTTTGCTTTTTTCTCACGCAGCGCGCGCCATATTCTTTCCCGGGAGAGAGGTTGGCTGGGAAGTCTTATGCCGACCGCGTTGTATACCGCGTTGGCTATGGCCGGCTCGATGGCGGATAAGACCACCTCGCCCATACCCTTGGCGCCGTAAGGTCCCTCCTCCAGCGGGTCGGGGTTTAGCAGCGCCAGCATATTGTCGCCGGTAGGTATCTCACAGACAGTAGGCAGCTTGTAGTCCATGAAGCTGGGGTTAATGGGTATGCCGTTATCAAACTTCATCTCTTCGTATATTGCCAGGCCAATACCCATGGCCATGCCGCCCTCAATCTGCCCTTCACTCATCTTGGGGTTTATCGGCTGGCCATTATCGCAGACGCCGACCCCTTTAAGCACTTTCACTTCACCGCTCTCCTCATTGACCGCCACCTCAACACCGTAGGCGATATGAGCATAATAATTGGCCAGTCGCGGACTATGTCCGTTTTCATCCTCAAGCACCACCGGCGAAATATACGAGCCTTTACCCACTATCTCCGACCCCTCTAGTGCAATTGCCTTTATCCGCGTGAACAGCTCCGATACCGGGATGGATACGGAAGGCAGCCGTTTGCGGTAGACCATGCCGCCCCTGGTCTCCAGCTCGTCCGACGGCACACCCAGCTTTGGCGCGGCAATGGCAAACATCTGCCGCTTGGCATCAGCGCAGGCCTTAATCAGGGCCAGCCCGGTATGATATATGCTGCGGCTGGAATAGGAGCCGGCATCGTAAGGAGTATTAGCGGTATCGCCGCGGACGGCTCTAATTTTTTCGATGGGCAGGCCAAACTCCTCGGCGGCCATCTGGGCCAGGCAGTGGTGCGTGCCCTGACCCATGGCGTGGGCATTGTGGCGTACCTCGACGATTCCCTCCGCCAGGACTCTTATCGTTACCGCCGAGCCTTGCCCGGCCACGGTGTATTTGCAGCCGATGGCGATGCCCCTTCCCTTCTTCCACGGGCCCGGCTCCTGGGTAATCTTCTCGCCGATGCCAATGGCCTGAGCGGCTTTCTCCAGGCAGCCCAGAGCGCCGGTGCTCATCATGACCTGCCCGCAGACATCCGTATCGCCCTTCTGCAGCATGTTCTTCTTACGGATGGTCACCGGGTCAATGGCCAGCTTTTCCGCGGCAATATCCATGGCCTGCTCAATAGCCCAGATTATCTCCGGTGTGCCCACGCCGCGCAGGACACTGGCCCGGGGCAGATTGGTGTATAGGCCGGTGGAGTCTATCCAGAAGTTGGGTATGCGGTAGCTGCCCACCGCCCCCAGGCAGAGGCTCCTGACCAGCAGCCCGCCTACCTGGCTGTAAGCACCCATGTCTTCCTTGACGTCAATCTTGCGGGCCACCAGCGTGCCGTCTTTCTTGAAACCATCTTTAATATGCGCTCTTATGGTCATGCGGCATTCCGTGGTGGTGAAGGTCTCCCGCCGCGATTTCACAATTTTTACCGGGCGGCGGCTCTTTTGCGCCAGCACCACGCATATAGGCTCGTCCTTTAAGCCGTACTTGTTGCCGAAGCCGCCCCCCGCCCAGGGGGTAATCAACCGGAAGCTCTCCTCGGGCAGACCGAAGATGCGGGAGAGGCCGGTGCGGTCCTGCCATGGTATCTGCGAGGTGGTAATGAGATTGATAATCCCATTAGCGTCAACCCAGGCGATAACGGCGTTGTTCTCCAGTTGAGCGTGATGTCCCCTTACCGTCTCGAAGGTGTTTTCCACGATGACATCCGCTTCGGCAAACCCCTTGTCGATATCGCCGGTGCGAATTTTGTGAGTCTGTACCACGTTAGGCCTGGACTTCTCCGGCCTCCACTTGAAGCTCACCCCCATGGGTGGGAAAATACTATAGCTCTGTAAATCGGGATGGACGACGCCGGGTGGATTCTGGGAGTAGGCGTCATCTATGTTCAGGACGGGGGGAAGCTCCTCGTAGTCAACCTCGATAAGGCCAATGGCCTCATCTGCCGCTTCGAGGGTCTCGGCGGCCACCGCCGCCACCGGGTCATCCACCTTGCGCACGATGTTATCGACGGGGAGGACATACTGGTCCTCAATGCTGGTGGAGAAGCGAACCGGCGGGACGTCCTTACCGGTGATTACGGTCCTTACTCCGGGCACCTTCGCTGCCTCAGTAGTATCAATCCGGGTGATTCTGGCATGAGGGTACGGGCTGCCCAGTATCCTGCCATATAGCATCCGCGGCATTTTGAAATCGTCGGTATACATTGCCTGGCCAATGGCTTTCTCTTTGCTGTCAATCCGGGGAATGCTTTTGCCAACTACCGTATATTCTTTCATCTCTGGTACTCCTTATGCATTAAGGCGTTACTCCGGGAGCTCAGGCCGCTGGAACAGCGGCTTGAATTGCCTCTATAATCTTCTTGTATCCGGTGCAGCGGCACAGGTTGCCTTTAATGGCTTCTTTGATGTCATCCTCGGTGGGGTGAGGGTTTTCCATAAATAGCGCCTTGGTCGAAAGGAGCATGCCTGGG
>JAUYDJ010000149.1 GCA_030690025.1 Chloroflexota bacterium
CTCCAGGCACACTGTCTACCTGGTGGAGAAATCTCCCAGCATCGGCGGGCACATGGCCCAGCTGGACAAGACCTTCCCCACCCTGGACTGCTCCGCCTGCAGCCTCACCCCCCGCATGAACCAGGTCGGCTCCCATCCCTATATCAAGCTGATGACCTACAGCGAAGTGGCCGGCGTCTCAGGGTTTGTGGGCAACTTCAAAGTGAAAATCAAGAAGAAAGCCAGGTTCGTTGACGAAACTAAATGCACCGGCTGCGGCACCTGCATAGAGAAATGTCCATTCAAGGCCCCCAGCGAGTTTGATATGGGTCTGAGCAAGCGGAAGGCCATCTACACTCCCTTCCCCCAGGCGGTGCCCAACAAGCCGGTTATTGATAAAGAGCACTGCGCGTATTTCAAGACCGGCAAGTGCCAGGCTTGCTTGAAGTTCTGCAAACAGGGAGCTATCGATTTCGACATGAAAGATGAGGAGGTGGAGGTCGAGGTCGGCAACATTATCGTCGCCACCGGCTACGAGACCTATGACCCCACCCCCATCTACCAGTACGGCTACGGCCGGCTGGACAACGTTGTCACCGCCCTTCAGTTCGAGAGGATGATAAATGCCTCCGGCCCGACCAGTGGCAAGATTCTCCTTAAGAGCGGTAAGGAGCCGAAGAGCGTGGCCATTGTCCACTGCGTGGGCAGCCGTGATAAGAACATTCATGAGTACTGCTCACAGGTGTGCTGCATGTACTCCATAAAATTCAGCCACCTGGTGAGAGACCATGTACCCGGCGCCAAGGTCTATGAGCTGTACATTGACAATAGGGCGGTGGGCAAGGCTTACGAAGAATTCTACAACCGCGCCCTGGATGAAGGCACCAACTTCATCAGGGGTAAGCCGAGCGATATAGTGAAACACAATGGCAACCTGCTCATTCAGGTGGAAGATACACTGGCCGACTGCCAGCGCGAAATCCCGGTGGATATGGTGGTGCTGAGCGCGGCCCTGGAACCCAAGGCCGACGCCGAAGATATTGCCCGGCTGTTTTCGCTAAGCCGCAGCACCGATGGCTTTTTCATGGAGAAACATCCCAAGCTCGACCCGGTGGCGACCATGAACGATGGCGTCTTCGTGGTCGGGTGCTGCCAGGGGCCCAAGGACATCCCCCATAGCGTGGTGCAGGCTTCCGCGGCAGCGGCACGGGTCCTGGCCATGATTAGTGTCGGCACCATTGAGATTGAGCCAATCACGGCAGTGGTAAACGAGGAGAAGTGCAGTGGTTGCCGCATCTGCGCTCATCTCTGCCCGTACAACGCGGTCTCGTTTGACGCCGAGAAGAAGGTGAGCCTGGTTAACGAGGCATTATGCAAGGGTTGCGGCACCTGCGTAGCCGCCTGCCCGAGTGGGGCCATTACCGGTAGTCACTTCACTACCGAGCAAATAATGGCTGAGATTGAGGGAGTACTGGTTTGAACAAGACCAATCCCGCCCGGGGCCGGGAGCCGCTTAAGAACGGTTAGCCACCCTTTTCGTCGGCGGCGCTCTCGGTTTCCCTCGTCGTGGAGGCTTCAGTTTTGTGAAGCTTGTCCGGGCTTTCCAGATGGTCAATATACAGGACACCGTTCAGGTGGTCAATCTCGTGCTCAATCGCTTCCGCCATCAAATCGGTACCTTTCATTCTAATGGGCTTGCCGTGGCGGTCCAACCCCTTCACAGTAACCGAGGCCGAGCGTTTTATCTCCCCGAAGTAGCCGGGAACACTCAAGCAGCCTTCGGTTACCGCCTGCTCGCCGGCGCGCCTGACTATCTGGGGATTAATGATAACAATTGGCTCCTCTTCGGGCATCTGCAGGACGATAACGCGGAGCGGCACCCCTACTTGCGTTGCCGCCAGGCCCACGCCGCTAGCCTGCTGCAAGGTCTCAATCATGTCATCAATGAGCCGCTGGATTGAGCCATCAATGCTGGATACCTTCTTGGCCTTCTTCCGCAGCGTTGGTTTCGGCAAACGCCTGATAGGTAAAACCGCCATACTGTCTTCTCCTTAGAATCATTCATCCCAGGGCGTGAGCACCTCCGCCTTACCATTGGTAATGGCAATGGTCTTTTCAAAGTGGGCGGAAAGGCTGCCGTCCTCGGTAACCACTGTCCAGTTATCCTCTTTAACCCGGGTGCGCCAGCCGCCGATGTTTACCATCGGCTCAATCGCCAGGGCCATGCCTTTTTGCAGCACCGGGCCGCAGCCGGGCGGCCCGAAGTTGGGGATGAGCGGGTCTTCATGCATGTCCCGCCCGATGCCGTGCCCGGTATACTCGCGCACCACGACAAAGCCCCTCGACTCGGCATAAGTTTGAATGGCGTGAGAGATATCACTCAGACGAGCGCCAGCACGGGCGGCCGCGATGCTCGCCTCAAGAGCGCCCCGGGTCGTCTCGATAAGCCGTTCGGCCTGCGGGGTTATTTTACCCGCTCCTACGGTTATGGCCGCATCGCCATGGCCGCCATCGACAATAGCGCCAAAGTCAAGCGAGACGATATCGCCCTCGCGTATCACCCTGTCCCCCGGTATGCCATGCACAATCTCCTCGTTGATGGATACGCACAGGCTGGCCGGATAGCCGCGGTAGCCCTTGAAGGATGAGGCCGCTCCATACCTGGCCAGCTCCCGCACCGCGATGTCATCAAGCTGGCGGGTGGTCATCCCGGCCTTGATTTCCGCGGCCAGGAGCTTCAGAATATCGGCCACCACCCGACCCGCCCGCCGCATGACCGCAATTTCTTTTTCAGATTTGATAATAATAGCCAATATGTTCCTATCTAGGTGATGAATTCTTAATCACACCAGATTAAAGTTTACCCTATTTGCGGCTTTTTTGTATAGAGACAGAGGATGGCTTAAGTGTTACCGTCCAGAAGCCCGGCGAATTTACGCGCCATTTCCCGCTGGCTGTACTGGTTGACTTTAGCTTCGTCACCGTGATAGGCGACTGCGCTGGTGGCCCGGTATTGCTGGTAGAGCTGTCTTAAGGTGTCCTTTATGTCAGCTAGCGTCGGGGCGTGGACACCGGCCCCGGTCTCAGCAAGCAACTCCCCCACCACATCCCCCCTTGACCCGCCGGTAGCCAGGATGGGCCGCCGTGCCGCCAGGTACTCAAAGACCTTGCCCGCATAAACCCCCCTCTCCAACGGGTCATCCCAGTCCAGCAGTAGCAATAGCTGCGATTCCCGCTGCTTTTCCAGCGCCACTTGCCTGGGCACCAAACCATGCTGCTTTACCACGTCTGATAGACCGTGCTGTGCGATGGCGTTGTCCAGCCAGTCCTGCTCACGCCCGTAGAACCTGACCTCAATATCACCCGGCTTCACTGCCCCTTCGCTGATTAAGTCGCGCAGCGCGTCGAGGAGCTTGACCGGGTCCTGCTTTCCCGGGTAGATGGAGCCGGTATAAGTAATGGTAAACTTAGCGGTCAGTTTGGCCGGGGGACTGTTCACCTCGGCCGGGTCGAACCCGTGGGTAATCGAAACCACCGGCTTGCCCCGGTGCAGCGACCTCAGTTTTTCCGCCCAGGGCTCGGCTACCGTTACCAGCGCATCGGATTTAGACAGGGTCTTTCGCTCCAGTCGCCTATCGAAGAACTTCCTTACCGGGCCGTAGATATAGTTATGGTTCTGCGACCACAGGTCGCGGAGGTCAGCCACCCAGGTGACCTGGTGTGCGGCCTTTAGCTCCCCGCCGATGAGATGGCTGACCACCGGCGGCGAACTGGAGATTACCGCCTCAATCTTCTCCTGCTGCCACAACTCTCGGGCGGCTTTGAGAGCAAAGGGCCGCCAGTTCTTATCGGGACAGGGGTAGTTGATAATGGCACCGCCCAGGGTAATCAGAGAATCAACGGGTGATTTCCGGGCGGATACCCCAAAGCGACTCTTTATCTGCTGGCGGGCGTTTTTCCCCGGGCTAATTTTGAACACACGCCCCCACACGCCCAAGGCATCCCGGTAAGGTGTCTCTATAATCC
>JAUYDJ010000192.1 GCA_030690025.1 Chloroflexota bacterium
AGCTACCGTGTAGACAATCCTGGGCCGGCTGTTCAGCCCCGAACAATCTCCCCACCCCCGGCAGCTGGAGAGCATGCCGATGCCATACATGACCAGGCTCATTTCATGGCGGTACTCAGAGGTTATGGGCACCCATTTGCAGGGGTATTCCCCCGACCTGCCCGAGGTGTGCACCCACATGGCCGGCCGGGCCGGGAGAACGTCTTCTCTCTTTTCGGCCAGCTCCGGGTAATAGTCGATGTAGGTGGTTAAGGGCACCTGTGCGCGAAACTCTGCCACGGTTTCCGGTCTGGCCCCACGCATAATCTTGCGGCCAAGGGCACTCCGGTTCAACAGGGACAACTGCTCCTGCAGCAGTGATTTCTGGATATTCATGAACTGCGGCAGGCTAAGATTGAGAAAGCCGCAGCACATCTGCCACAGCTCTTCATTTCTCCCCTGCTGCAAAAGCTCAACGGCCTTTGGCATCCCGGACCTCCATAGTTACGTGAAATGACTATGGCAGGTCCAGGCTAGCTTGGGAAGTGATTTAGTTCTAGGGGTGGCTTCTAGTCTTGAGTTCTAGAACACTGTTCTAGCGCCCGCATGAGGAGGTGTGGCGGGCTTACCGTGGGGCCGGTGTGGAGTTCCTGGACTTACCCGCGCTCCCGCTCCCCAGGGTTTCCAGCTTCTGGCTCAACTCGGCAAAAGTCCGGTCCTCCGGCTGTTTGCCCAGCTCCAGCCCGTAGCTGAGAAAAAACTCGAGGAAGTTGCGGAGCAGGTCTTTCATGCCCTGCGCGAATTCGTGGAACTCTGCCTTGGGGACAAAGTCTCCGGTGACAGCGTTACTTTTGAGCATACCTTCAATCAAGAAGTTGAGATATTCGGAGCGGCCCATGCCGCCGCGCTTATCATCCAGCTTTCTGAGCACCTCAGCATCCACTACCAGAATTGACTGATTTTCGTCAATCATTAGGAACTGCTTCTCTTTCACTTTATACCCCCTGAGCCAGTTCAGAGCCGGTCGAGTGGAGATGGCTGCCTTCGATTCATCCTGGCTACGACTTCAATATAGCATGTGAGTATAAAGCCAGGCATAAAGGTTATAAAGTTTCCATAAAGAATTCGTTAAGGTTTCGTTAAGATAGGTTAAGATAGAGAGAGCAGCTGTATGCCTGCAAAACAAATAACCTGAAGGCAGTCAGCCTTCAGGTTATTACTCGAACTGGATTGTCCCCGCCTACAGCCTCTGGTTACTCTCCAGTCCGAGCATTTCCACCACGCTGTTTATGCACTGCAGCAGTTTCAGGCCGTTTTCGGTCACCCGGTAGGTCACCACCGGGTTCCCCAACTCCACTTTATCAATAAAGCCCTGGCTCATCAGGAAGCCCAGGTATTTCTGTATCTGGCTGTAGCTCATATTGGCGCTGTACATAATCTCGGTCTTGCCGGCGCCGTTTTCACCCACCTTCAGCATGTCAGCAATAATCTCGATATTGGAACGCCGCCGATTTATCTTCATCCACCGAGCCTCACCCAGTACTTATTACCTAGTACTGTAGAACTATTGTAATGACCGCTATACGGACTGTCAATAGGCTGACGAGGCAGGGTGAATTCACCACCGGGCAGCAGGACTAAATTACCATACGAGATAGCCGAAAGTCATATTGTTTACTGCAGAGTTTACCCATAGAATTGAAGTAAAGCTAATGGCAGCGTTGCAACCTCCCCTTTTGCCTCACCTCCGCTGAAGGAAAGGCAAAGCGGGATAGGTTGCCTACGTATTGCGGGTTAAGACTGTGGACATAGAGAAAGAACTTCAAGGCATCGGCGGCACGGTTAATCTGAACACCTATCAGATTCAGCCGGAGGCATTGAAGCTGATTCCTGAACCGGTGGCGAGGAAATACAACGCTATCCCGCTGGCTATCAATAATGACACCCTTACCGTGGCCATGGCTGATGCCGGGGATGTGTTGGCCCTCGAAGCACTGGCTGCCCGCGCTCAGATGAGAGTTGAACCCCTCAGCGCCCCGGCGGCGGATATATACCGCGCTATCGACCGCAGCTACAAGTCCTTCATCGAGATTGAGCAGCAATTCAGTGACCTGCCGGCGTCGACGGCGGCAATCGAGGGAAAGATTTCGGCGGACGCGGTCGCCGGGGCACCCGCCGTCCGCGCCCTGAACCTCCTTATCAGCGAAGCGGTCAAGAACCGCGCCTCTGATATCCACATCGAGCCGCAGGAAGACCGGCTGCGGGTGCGCTATCGTATTGATGGTATGCTACACGAGACCATGTCTTTACCGCTGAGCGCCCACGCTTCGCTCATTTCCCGCCTCAAGATTATTGGCAACATGAACATTGCCGAACACAAACCCCAGGACGGCCAGTTTTCCGTCAAGGTCAGAAACGATAAGATAGACGTCAGGGTAGCCACTATCGCCACCACATACGGCGAGATGGCGGTACTGCGTATCCTGGACAAGTCGTTTTCCGCGCTCAGCCTTACCGAGCTCGGTTTTTTGCCCAGCACGCTGCAGCAATTCGAATACATGCTGAAGTCCCCCTTCGGGATGATACTGGTATCCGGCCCGACCGGCTCCGGTAAGACCACCTCTCTCTACGCCTCTATCAATCATCTTGACTGCAAAGGGCGCAACATCATCACCATCGAAGACCCCGTTGAGTACAGCTTCAAAGACATCAACCAGATTCAGGTCAACCCCCGCGCCGGGCTGACTTTTGCCAGCGGACTGCGCTCTATAATGCGCCACGACCCGAATGTAATATTGGTGGGCGAAATACGGGACACGGAGACCGCCCAGATTGCCGTGCAAGCGGCACTAACCGGGCACCTGGTACTCTCCTCTGTCCACGCTAATGACACGGTGGGCGCCCTCTTCCGACTGATAGACCTCGGGGTGGCGCCATTCCTTATTTCCTCGGCCCTCATCGGTGTGGTCGCGCAGCGCATGGTGCGCAGAGTGTGTTCACACTGCCGCCGGCCTTTTCAGGCCCCGCCGGAAGCAGCGCTGGCGTACTGCCAGGAGCTGAGTGAAATACGCTCCGAGTTTCCCTACGGCGCCGGCTGCAACTCCTGCGCCAACACCGGTTACCTGGGGCGCTGCGCCGTCTTTGAAATCCTGACCATGAATGAAGAACTCAGGCGGTTGCTGCCCATCGGGGCCAGCGCTGCCCAAATGCGGGCTGAAGCCAAGAAACAGGGCATGGTCACCATGTGGCGTGACGGCATGCTCAAGGTCAAGGCGGGTATCACCACTCCGTGCGAGATAATGCGCAACGTTTTCTCTATAGGATAAGGTATGGACTACAGCTATCTGGGTTACAACGAAAACAGGCAAATCGTCAAAGGTACCATCTTCGCCGCCAACGAAAAGGTGGCCGGCCAGATGTTGTCCCAGAAGGGGTACCAGGTCCTCCGCCTGCAGCCGGTAAACCACTTTGTTGCCAGCTGGGACCAGCTGTTCCCATCGCTCTTCCGTGTCAAGCCCGAGGCAATCATCATGTTCTCCCGCCAGCTGGCCTTACTCCTGGAATCAGGCATTGATATTGTTACCTCCCTGGAGCTGCTGCGGGCGCAGGCATCCGCCGGCCTCAAGAGGGTACTTGGCGAGGTCATTTCCGAGCTGCGCAGCGGCCACCGGCTTTCCGCCGCACTGGGCAAACACCCCAACATTTTCCCACAGATTTACGTGCGGTCGCTGGGCATCGGCGAGCAGACCGGCGGGCTGGAAGGCGTGCTGAGACAAATTAGTGATTACATGGAAAAGGAACTAACTACCAGCAAAAGCGTCAAGGGTGCCCTGAGATACCCCATCATCGTGAGTGTGGTAGCTTTCATCGTGATTGCCATAATGGTCACCTTTGTTCTGCCTGCTTTCACCAGCCTGTACAGCTCCATGGGCGCGCAGCTGCCGCCCCTGACCAAGATGCTGCTCTCTTTCGTCGATGGGCTCCACAAATATAGCCTACAGCTTATGGGGGCGATACTTTTTATTGGCATAGCCACCTTCGCTTATGTTAAGACGCCGGAAGGCCGGTTCAACCGCGATAAGCTGATATTGCGGCTGCCGATAATGGGCCACATCTCTCACCTCAATGAGCTTATCCGCTGCTGCCGGAGCATGTCCATCCTGTTCAAGGCGGGCTTGCCGCTCCCGGAAATCATGTCGCTGGTTATTGACAGCAGCAACAACCGGGTTATCAAGCAGGCCCTGTCTGCCGTCCAGAAGGATATGATTGAAGGCCAGGGCCTATCGCGGCCAATGGCTAAAAACCCGCTATTCCTGCCCATGATGGTGCAGATGGTCAGGGTAGGCGAGGAGACGGGAAACCTTGATGTCACCTTACTTTCCGTGGCACAAAACTACGAGATTGAAGCTGAAGATAAGACACGCTCGCTTATCGGGATGATTCAACCGGCTATGACCCTGGGCATCGGCATCGTGGTGGCGCTGATTGCCCTATCCCTTATCTCGGCAATGTACTCCATGTACGGACAGGTAGTTTAACATGTTGAGTTATAGTCTGCGATTCAGGCAAATGCTAAGGAGTAGAGAAGCCGGCATCATGCTGCTGGAAACGCTGGTGGCGCTGGCTGTCCTGGGCGTAGCCGGTGTCGCTTTTGTCAGCGCGCTGGGCACCGTCAGTAAGGCTACTACCATTGCGGACGAGCGGGCGGTAGCCGAAAGCCTGGTGCGCAGCCAGCTGGAGTACGTGGGAAGCTATGCCTACCAGGCGGTGCCCACTACGTATCCGGCTGACCCGACCCTGACTATTCCCGCGGGCTGGACGATAACGTCGACGGCGGCGCTGGTGCACGTCACCGATGACGGCATACAGAAAGTGACCGTTCAGGTTACCCATCTCGGCAAGGCCGTGCTTTCCGTGGTGACCTACAAGGTGAACCGATGAAACGCGAAGGCGGGTTTACTGTTCTTGAGGTAATCGTAGCCTTGGCAATCATAG
>JAUYDJ010000220.1 GCA_030690025.1 Chloroflexota bacterium
GCAATGATGGTGAGGTTGCTCACCAGCGCCGTGACGAATACCACCAGGTAGGCTACCCAGGCAAATCCGTACAGCGGAAAGTTAAATTTGGCCGCTGCATTCTGCACCAGGTAGGCCAGGGCAAAGCTGAGAGCAATAAAAACCACAAACGCACCGATTAGCCTCAGCCACTGGACCTGGTTGTTTCGTTTCTTCTGGTTGCGCATTATCACCACTGCATATTATCATATACCGCTTCTTTTCTCATCCAACACTGCACCCATGCTCTACCGGTATCGTTCTGTTTTGATTGAAATCAAATTGTCATTGCGAGGAATCCCGACAGGATAGCCGACCGCCTGGCCACGTTTATGTAAAATGCATCGTCTTGATGGTGATTATCACATCGCTAAAAATACGGGGGTTGCCGTCCCCAATTACGTAAGTTTACGTATATGCTCTGCCTGCCGGGACAAGTAGTATTGGCTTGTCTGGAATCGCAAGGAATAATCGAATAGGGGAGGTTGCTTAACATGAAAATGACTCAAACTGCCGTCCCATTTACTAAGGCTAACGTAGCCCGATGCATGTGTCCCCGGTGCCCGGTGCAGGGCAAGAGCAGCTGCGTCGAAGGCAAAATGGCACGCCTGAAGGATGCCCTCAGCCAGAGCCCGCTGAAGCGCGAAGATATACCACACGTATATTGCGGCAGCGGTACGGCCTTCTGCACCGACCTCGACTTCAACAAGACGTGCATCTGCGGCAGCTGCCCCGTCTTCGCCGAGTTCAAGCTGGCCAGCGGACAGCCGGTGGGCTTCTACTGCCGGGATGGCATGGCCAAGCTCTAACCGGTAAGCCCTGAAACCAGCCAGTCCCGGTCGCAGCGGAAAGGAAGAATAACCTGCCGTGGCTCCAGAAAGCAGTCACAGAGACCACCTCAAGCTAGAGCAGACCAGCATATCACAGCAGCTATTTGATTATTCGCGCCCGCATGACTCGCCGCCTGGCCCATGACCCGCCGGCTACCAGGAAAGCAATGATAACCGCAAAGGGCACCGCAAAGAAATAGAGTAACCCGAGCAGCGGCCCAACTATGACCGGAGCCGGTATCCTGGTACTACTCCTGTCCGCGAACGCCCAGAGACCCTCGTCAGCCATATCTGCCTCCTGCGGGAGCTTCTGTCACCCCACTTATAGCACACAGGGCATTTCTTGTCAAAAAACAGGGTGTTTACCCCCCATTAAAATAGGGTATTAGACCGACAAAAATTTTCCGGGGATATTCTAAGATGAAGTCGAGGTGACGACCAATTAATCATGAATGTCGCGCTAATACCACTCGTATCCTGCCTGGTCAGCCTGGCCTTCAGTCTGGCTGTTCTTGACCAGTTCCTTGCCCGCCGCAAGCCCTATCAGCTCGTCTGGGCGATAGGTCTACTAATGTATTTTATCAGCACCGGCACTGAGTTTTGGGCCGGATTCTGGGGTATAAATCAGATTATTTACCGGTTATGGTACCTGATTGGGGCTATATTTGTGGCCGCCTACCTGGGTATGGGCACCGTCTATCTGCTCGTCCCCAGGCGCAAGGCTCATATCATCATGGCCATTCTGCTGGCAGCTTCGCTCTACGCCGCCATAAGAGTCTTCACCGTGAGCCTTGACCTGAGTACTCTGAAATCTCTCTCCGGTGCGGCCATGCCGATGAGCATAAGGCTGATGACCCCCTTCTTCAACACCTTCGGCACGGTGGCACTGGTGGGCGGGGCAATCTACAGCGCCCTGGTCTTCTGGCGGCGGCGTATCCTGCCGCACCGCATGGTCTCCAACATATTAATCGCCGCAGGCGCTATCTTGCCCGCCTTCGGCGGCATTCACATCAGGTTCTTTGGCACACTACCGCTCTTCTTCATCTTCGAATTGCTGGGAATTATCATCATCTTCATTGGCTTCCTGCGCAGCCGCGAGGTTTTTGGTCTATACCGCGTACCTCTTATTCACGGGTTCCACCGGGTGCCGGTTGATTAAGGCCAGCTTTTAGAGGGGAGATGAGACAGATGAGAAGACTGGGATTCTTACTGGCCATAGCCGTGGTGATAGTCGTTGCCATTGTCGCCTTCCGCTCCACCAGGGCGGACGCCCTCGACAAAAATGGCTGCCTCACCTGCCACAGTAATCCCGGCCTGAGCACCACTACCAAGGCGGGGGCCAAGGTATCCCTCTTTGTTAATGAAGCGCTGATAAACACTGCCGCCCATCGCTATATCGATTGCACCACCTGCCACAGCGCTGACCCGCACAAGGTGGCCACGCCGCTGACCAAGTTGTCACTGGCGGAAAAATGCGGCAGCTGCCATCAATATGAATATGAGCAGCACCTCAACAGTATTCACGGGCAGCAGCTGGCCCAGGGCAACCCGGACGTGGCCACTTGCGTTGACTGCCACAGCCCCACCGCCAACCCCCACAATGTCATCCGGGTGCTGGAATACAACGCGCCCACCTACAAGAAGAATATCAGCGAGACCTGCGCCAAATGCCACGATAACCAGCAGCTGATGGCCAACTACGGCATCGTGGAGAAGGTCTACGAATCATACATGCGCAGCTTTCACGGTAAAGCCATGCAGCTGGGCACCTACGAAATTACTCAGCTCGATAAAGCTACCTGCACCAACTGCCACGGCGTCCACGACATCAAGAGCGTCGCCGACCCCGCGGCGCCGGTAGCCGGCCTGGATAACCTGGCCAAGACCTGTGAACAATGCCACCCCGGCGCTGGAGTGGAGTTCGCTAAAGGCTTCCTGGGACATAAAGAAGCTTCACCGGACAATATTCCGGCGGCCCACTACACGGAGAACGTCTTCCGGGTACTGCTCATTTCCGTGCTGACCTTTGGGGCGCTGGTGGTGTCCGCCGCTGTCGTCAGGTATTCCATTAATAGATGGAGGGATTAAATATGGCCACGCTGACGGAAAGCATTGCCCTGGAGGGGGCCTGGCAGGAGAAGGTAACCCGCTTTGATGTCCAGCAGATAATCCAGCACGCCGGACTCATGGTGAGCTTCATTCTCCTGGTGTTGACCGGGCTGCCCCAGAAATTCCATGAACTGGCCATCAGCCAGTGGTGGACCGGGCTGCTGGGCGGCATCGAGGTTACCCGCTCTATTCACCATTTTGCCGCCTGGCTCATAGTGCTCGTCTGCCTCTACCACCTCGTCTACATCGCCTATTCCACCCTCGTCCAGAAACGGCCCTTCCCGGTAAAGATGATTCCCGGCCGTCATGACTTCATCACGCTTTACCAGGAGATTAAGTATTTCCTGGGCATAACCAGGGAGAGACCCCGGTTCGACCGCTTCAACTGGCGGGAGAAGTTCGATTACTGGGCTATCTTCTGGGGCATGCCGGTGATGGGTATTTCGGGCTTTATCCTGATGTACCCGGTGGAGGCCACCCATTTGCTGCCCGGCTGGGTAGTGCCCGCCGCGCTCATCGCCCACAGTGATGAGGCTATGCTGGCCTTAACCTGGATTTTCCTGGTGCACATTTTCTTTAACCACTTTAGCCCGGGGATTTTCCCGCTCAATACCTCCATATTTACCGGCAAGGTATCTAAGGAGCGCTACCAGCGGGAGCATCCCCTGGAATACGAAAGACTGTCAGGAGGTCAGGAAGGAATAAAGTGAGATATCTGCGCGAGGTCTTCGACGACTGGCTCACCAGGACGGCCGGTATTGTCTTTTTACTTATAATTGGAGCGGTTATTTTTAACACGGTTTCTGACCTGCCCACCCGGTATCCCCTCTTCGGCGTTTTCAGCTTTTCCATGATACCTATCTTATTTATTGCTGGCGGCGTAATTTTTGTCCTGGCTATATTGAGAGAGATTAGATGAACCAGGCAACAGCTCAACGTCGCCACCGCGAAAAATTGCTTTTCCTCATGTTCGCCGGGGCCATCGGCATTGTATTTCTGGTCTACGGCGGCTACCAGCTTATCGCATTCATGGACTCCACCGCCTTCTGCGGCGTCCTCTGTCACAAGGTGATGTACCCGGAGTACACCGTCTACCAGGTCTCGCCCCACTCCCGGGTGTCCTGTGCCGAGTGCCATGTTGGTTCCGGGGCTGACTACCTGGTGAGGTCAAAGGTGACCGGTATTCCCCTGGTCTTCGTCACCCTGGCCGACACCTATGACCGGCCCATTCCCACCCCGGTGGAGAACCTCCGCCCGGCGCGGGAGACCTGCGAGCAGTGCCACCGGCCGGAAAAGTTCACCGGCGATATTATCCGTATCCATACCACCTACCTGCCTGACGAGAAGAACACCAAAAAGGTTGATACCCGCGCCCTGCGGGTGGGCGGCGGCGAGTTTGCCGTAGCGCGCGATATTCACTGGCATATCGGCGCTAAAGTCTGGTACCTGCCCCTGGACAAAAGCCGCCAGGAAATCGGCTGGGTAGGTGTCGAGGGCAGCAACGGCCAGCTTATTGAGTACGCCGACCCCAAGCGCACCGCCGAGCTTACCTCGCAGCGTATCCAGGACGAAAAACGCCTCATGGACTGCATGGACTGCCACAACCGGGCCACGCATATCTTCCGCTCACCCGAGGAGCTGATAGATACCGCCCTTACCCAGGGCAAGATAGATAGCAGCCTACCCTTTATCAAGAAACTGGGACTGGATGCCCTGGACCCGCCTAACTCCAGCCTGTCTGAAGCCATAGCCAAAGTGGAGGCTATTAAGTCGTACTACCAGGCATCTTACGCTCAGCTCTACCAGGAGAAAAAGGCAGCCATTGACGCAGCCGTAGTCGAGCTGAAAGAGATTGCCCGGCTTACCACCTTTCCCGATATGAATGTAAGCTGGCAGACCTACCGCGATAATATCAGCCACCAGGAATCCCCCGGCTGCTTCCGGTGCCACGGTAAACTGGTGGAAACAACCGGCGTACAGACCGGCAAGGCCATTGACGCCGACTGTAAATCATGTCATTACAGCCTGGCTTTACCATAAACGAGTAGTTTTTTTCGATAAAACAGGTATAAAGGCCGAGGGTAAATGCTGTAATGCTGTGATAGCATGGGGCAGTTCTGAAATTTTACCTTTAAGCAGGGCTAAAGGGTGTTTACCCTGAGTAAAACAAAACGGGATGAGCCAACTAAAACACTTCGCTAGCAATAGGCTTAGAAGGAGGAGGCAAAGTTGAGCACGAGCATGAGGGGGAGGCAGATAAGGTGGGGGATACTCGGGCTGGTGGTGGCGGTTACCATTTTAACACTACTAATCATTTTGGCGGTGGCCGGTTGCCAGGGAAAAACTGGCCCAGCCGGACCTGCGGGACCCGCTGGCCCAGCCGGACCTGCCGGAACAGTACCCCCGGCAACAACGGTGGCACCACCCGCACCGGTCGTGGTTGACCTTGGGGCAGCGCAAACCGCTAAACCCGGTGATGCAGTTACCCTGAAAGCTGCGGTAAAAATAAATGATGCGTCCACGGTAAAGTCTTATAAGTGGACTCAAACCGCCGGCCCGAAGGCGACTTTAAGCGGTGATACCACCGATACTCTGAAGGCGACACTGGCTGACGCCAAGGCAGTTAAGGCGGAATTGTTCAAGGGATTAAGAGCAGAGGACCGTTTCCAGGTTCAGGCAATCAATCCCCATGCCTTAATCGGTGCGGAAACTTCGACTTTTGCGGTCGCCGTTACTACCAGCAGTGGAACCTATAAAAAGACCGTAAATGTAACCTCAACCATTCCTTATGCTATCAGCACTGGCCTGGCGAATGTACCTAAAGGTGTACCCGTTCTGCTTTCCGGTAAGACACAGACTGCTTATAACTGGACAATGACCGGGCCCACCGGCACTAAGGCTACTCTTACTGATACCACCGATAGGTACCCCTCCTTCACTCCTGATGTAGTGGGCAAATATACGGTGACCGAGACTAGCAGTAAAGCGACCATTGACGTCTACGCCGGGACCTGGGCGGGTGCCATCACCGGTGTTGACGCCAAGGGCAGACCTTTAACGGGGGAATGTTCCGCCTGTCATAACGGGACTATTGCTCCGGATAACTTTAAAGAATGGAAGGAAACCGGTCATGCGGAAATCTTTACCCAGAATATCAACGACCCGGCTGGTCACTGGGCAATCACCTGTGCCGAGTGCCATACCGTTGGTTATTATCCGGGCGTAGACAACGGCGGTTTCGATGAGGCGGTAGCCGCCGAGAAATGGCAGGTACCTCCTCATGGTGATAAAGGCCTCTGGGAGAACGTGATACTGAAACAGTTCCCCAAGACCGCCAAGCTAGCTAATATCCAGTGCGAGAACTGCCACGGTCCGAATAACGATAGTACTCTCCATGCTAATAAGACCCTGGATGCCGCTCGTATCAGTATCGCCTCTGAGGTTTGCGGTTCCTGTCATGGTGAGCCGCTACGCCACGGCCGCTACCAGCAGTGGGAAGAGAGTGG
>JAUYDJ010000031.1 GCA_030690025.1 Chloroflexota bacterium
TTTGCGCCCAATACCCTGGTAATGGACCTGGGCGGCAATGTGGACTGCCGGCCCGACCATCTGGTCGATTTCGCCATCGTCGGCACGGTCTATGCCCGCAAGATGCTGAATATCGCCAACCCCACCGTGGCCCTGCTCAGCATCGGCGCCGAAGAAGGTAAAGGCAACGAGGTGGTCAGGGAGGCTTATCCCCTTTTTAAGAAAAGCGGGCTGAACTTCATTGGCAACGTAGAGGGCTACGATATACCCACCGGCAAAGCGAATGTTATCATCTGTGACGGTTTTACCGGCAACATCATGGTCAAGTTCGGTGAGTCGCTGGGTAAGCTTGTCTGCCACTGGTTGAAAGAGAAACTGGCCGGTAAGCTACCGGATAGCGATATCAATAAAATGGTTAGCGAACTGATGCTGGTCACCAATGCCGCCGACGCCCGCGGCGGCGGCCCGCTGTGGGCGGTAAACGGCGTGGTCTGCAAGGGCCACGGCCGCAGCAAATGGGAGGAGGTCGCTAAGACATTTGAGCAGACTAAGCTGGCCGTGGAACTGGACGTGGTCGGCGCGCTGAAAGCCGAGCTAACCGCTGCCCGCGAGAAGATAAAGATATCATGAGATGGAAGGAGT
The DNA here is from genome assembly GCA_030690025.1 of Chloroflexota bacterium. GTDB lineage: Bacteria > Chloroflexota > Dehalococcoidia > Dehalococcoidales > JAUYDJ01 > JAUYDJ01. The sequence goes on from JAUYDJ010000031.1 coordinate 622, forward strand.
AACATGACGACCGTTGAAGAAACCGTAAAGAAGATTGTCACCAGAATCGTGCGCAAGCCCGACCTTGACTTCAAACCTACCGCCACCTTCAAGGACTTCAAGGCCGACTCCCTCGATATCGTGCAGATTCTGGTGGCGGTGGAAGATACCTTTGACATCGAGATACAGGACGAAGACCTGAAGCAGGTCACCGATATGGGCGCCTTTATCGCTTACATCGAGCGCAAGGTCGCCGAGAAAAACAAGAGCCAGGTCAGCAGCTAAGGGGAAGCGATGTCACTCAAGGGTAAAATCGCGCTTGTAACCGGCGGCTCCCGGGGCATCGGCGCGGCCATCACTCTCAAGCTGGCGGCGGAAGGGGTTGATGTTATCATCAACTACTTCCGCAAGACTTCCGCAGCCGAGCTTACCGCCGGCAAAGCCCGCGAGCAGGGCGTCACCGCCCATATTATCAAGGCCAACCTGGCCGAGCCGGAGAAGATAGACAGTATGTTCCAGGAGATAGAATCCCGCTTCGGGCGGCTGGATATACTCATCAGCAACGCCGCCTCCGGCGTGGCTCGTCCCGCTCTTGAGCTGGACACCCGGGGCTGGGAATGGACTATGAATATCAATGCCCGCGCCTTCCTGCTCTGCGCCCAGAGGGCTGCTCGCTTGATGAAAGATGGCGGCAAGATGGTCAGCATCTCCAGCCTTGGTTCCCGCCTGGTCTGGCCGGTCTATACCGCAGTGGGCGTATCCAAAGCGGCGCTTGAGGCGCTTACCCGCTACCTGGCTATCGAGCTAGCGCCAAAGGGAATCTGCGTTAACGGGGTGGCCGCCGGCGCCGTTGAGTCCGAAGCACTCAAGATGTACACTACCGACCAGGGGCTGCCGCAGCCGTCCCTGCAGACTACGCCCGCGGGGCGAATGCTCCGGGCCGAGGATGTGGCTAACGTGGTCGCTTTCCTCTGCAGTGATGAAGCAGCCATGATAAGAGGGCAAATCATTGTCATTGACGGCGGACTTACGTTAGCCCCGATGACAGGAGGCAGCGGTGGCACAACCTAGAGTGGTCATTACCGGTATGGGCGCGCTGACGCCTATCGGCCTGACCGTGGCCGACTACTGGCAGGGCTTAATAAACGGTAAGAACGGTGTTGGCCCCATCACCCAGTTTGACGCCAGCGCCTATCCGGTCAAGCTCGCCGCTGAGGTCAAGGGTTTTGAACCCACCAACTATATGGATATTAAACGGGCCGACCGCACCGCGCGCTGCACCCAGTTCGCCATTGCCTCCGCCAGGATGGCTTTAGCCTCCGCCCGGCTGGATATGTCCCGCGAGAAATCAGAGAGGGTGGGGGTACTGATTGCCACCAGCGGCGCCACCTGGATGCTGGTCGAGGAGGGTGAGGTCCTGAGAAAACGCGGGCCGATGCGCATTGACCCGCTCATTATCAGCAAGATTGCCCCCAGCATGGTGCCGGCCCAGGTCGGCCTGGAGATTGGCGCCCGGGGGCCAAACAGCAGCCTCAACAGCGCCTGTGCTAGCGGCAGCGACGCCCTCGGTGCCGCCCTGAACTACCTGCGCCTGGGACACGCCGACGTCATGCTGGCCGGCGGGGCCGAGGCAACTATCAGCCCGGCGGCTATTGCCAGCACCGGGCGGGTGGGCGCGCTGTCCCGCCAGACCGACCCCGCCAAAGCCTCACGCCCCTTCGACCTCAACCGGGACGGGTTTGTCTTTGGCGAAGGCGCGGCTATACTGGTGCTGGAGACCTATGAACATGCTCAGAACCGGGGCGCGCCTATTCTGGCTGAGCTGGCTGGCGCCGGCTGGACGTTTGATGCCTTCAACGAGACCGCCCCGGATGCCGAGCTGGAGGCGGTAGCCATGCAAGCCGCCCTGCGTAATGCGGGCGTGTCGGCTGAAGAGGTCGACTATATCAATGCCCACGGCACCGGCACCAAGCTCAATGACGCCGCCGAAACCAAAGCTATTAAAAAAGTCTTTGGGGAAAAGGCGTACCGAATACCTATCAGCTCTAACAAGTCGATGATTGGTCACCTGGCCTGCGCCGCCGGGGCGGTTGAGGCCGTGGCCGCGGTTATGACCGTCAAAGAGGGTGTCATTCCGCCCACCATTAACTACCAGACCCCTGACCCCGATTGCGACCTCGACTACGTACCTAATAAGGCGCGCCGGCAGACAGTGGACATCTGCCTGTCCAACTCCTTCGGCATGGGCGGTCAGAACTGCTGCATCGTCATTAAGTCCTTCAGGGAATAGCATGTCAAAAGAGATGGATGGTAAAGTGGCCTTGGTTACCGGCGCCTCGCGCGGGCTGGGCCGGGCCATTGCCTTGAAGCTGGCTGCCCTGGGCGTTAAGGTAGCCATTAACTATCTCAACAATGACAAAGAAGCCAACAAGGTGGCCGGGCAAATTGCCGCCGCTGGCGGCGAAGCCATGCTGGTCAAGGCCAGCGTGGCCGACTCCCCGGCCGTCAAGGCCATGACCCGCCAGATAGTGGCAAAGTGGGGTAAAATCGATATCCTGGTAAACAATGCCGGTATCGTCCGGGATAACCTGTTGCCCCGCATGTCCGATGAGGCCTGGGACGAAGTGCTCAACACTAACCTGCGCGGCGCTTACCTGTGCACCAAGTTTGCCCTACGTTCCATGATGGAGCAGCCCCGGGGACGCATTATCAATATCGCCTCGCTGGCCGGGCTGGTAGGTAATCTGGGGCAGGCCAACTACTCGGCGGCTAAAGGCGGGCTTATCGCCTTCACCAAGAGCGCCGCCCGCGAGCTGGGCTCGCGCAATATCACCGTCAACGCCATCGCCCCCGGCTTCATCACTACTGATATGACCGATAAGCTGCCGCAGGATGCCAGAGATATGATTCTCTCCCGCATCCCGCTCAAACGCTTCGGCACGCCGGATGACGTGGCCGAGCTGGTGGCTTTCCTGGCCGGCGAGCGCGCCAGCTACATCACGGCGCAGGTCATCTGCGTTGATGGCGGGGTAATTTAACTTTACTAAGTTTTCCTCATAGCTTGACCTCACCCTTTTTATCCCGACAACATGGGGAAGGGGATTAAGGGGATAGGGTCAAGCATAAGAAGAAAAGTGAACCAACTTCAATTAAACTTAACTCCCTAAATTACGGGCTGTTCCTCCAGCAATTACGTAGGTTTACGTATACCCCCGCTACGCTAATGCGGGTATAATTTCTTCATTGAACCAAAAGGTAGAGGAGGATAAAATGGCCGAAGTTATAGAGAGACCGAAAGTCTATGAGTTACCCAAGCTGGCTTATG
>JAUYDJ010000045.1 GCA_030690025.1 Chloroflexota bacterium
CGGAAGGCGGTCTTACACTCAACCTGCTGCCCGCCGGCCAGTTTGACAGCGCAGGCAGTATCCAGAACCGGCGCAATGGGCAGCGGTGCACCGGGCTGGTATACATTAGTATTGCCATCTGAGCCTGCCACGACGTAATGAGCCGGGTTACCGCCAGCCGTCAGGTCACTGGCTTTGAGCAAATTGCCGGTATCGCTCCTGACCAGGAAGGGCCCGGTCGTCCAATCGCGGGCAAAGGCGGCGTCGTAGAGCTTATCCTCGAGCATCACCTGGAGCATGCTCATGAACAAGGCGGTATCGGTGTCCGGGTTGACCTGCAGCCAGAGGTCAGCCTTGGCCGCCAGGTCGGTCTTTCTGGTGTCGATGACAACAAGCTTGGCGCCATGTTTCATGCCGCGCTCGATAAAGGGCATCATAGAGAGGCGCGTCACCGGCACGTTGTTGCCCAGTATAAGGATGCTGCCGGCCCGCTCGAACTCTGCCCGGCCGTGAGTGCCCATAACGCCGGGCTTGCCGTAGGTGTACGCCGAGCAGTTATCCCGGTGCCACTGGCAGATATGGGTAGTCGATATGTTGTTGGGCGTGCCGAAGGCCTGGGCGAACCGCTTCAGCCAGGGCCATATCTCGCTCAGCGCCGAGCCGCCGGGGCCAGCCCGTGAGGTGGCCACGGCTTCCGCGCCGTATTGGGCTTTTATTTCATTCAGTTTGGTGGTAATGGTATCCAGGGCCTCGTCCCAGCTGATGCGCTGCCAGCCCGGGTCGGGGGAGCCTTTGGGCGTGGTGCGGCGCATGGGGTACTGCAGGCGCTGGCTGTTGTAGACCAGCTCCGGTCCGGCCTTTCCCTTGGGGCATATAGGAGAATACAGGGGGTGTGCCTTATCCGGTTTTACATCGACGAAGACGCCATCCCTGACGTACGAAACGATGCGGCAATAGCACGAACACTGCGAGCAGTAACCTCTTATCTCCTGGGTAGTCATGTTTTTACCCCCTTCAGTTGGTTTGCACTAATTCCTTAGCCCGTTTGGCAGCGTCGGTGCAGTCAGGCGAATAGGCGTCAGCGCCAATCTGCTCGGCGTAGTCCCGGGTCACGGCGGCACCGCCAACGATTATCTTGACCTGGCTGCGTAAATCATTCCTTTTTAAATCCTCAATGACTTCTTTCATCCGGACGACAGTTGTCGTCAGCAATGCGGACAGGCCGATGATATTGGGACGAGTTTCACTGACCGCTCTGATAATGCTGGCCGCCGGCACGTTGACACCCAGGTCGGTAACCTCGAAGCCGGCGCACTCCAGCATCAGTTTAACCAGGTTCTTGCCGATATCATGGACGTCTCCCTCCACCGTGGCTAGAACAACCCGCCCGGTAGGCTTGACGCAGTTTGACACCAGGACTGGCTTAAGTACATCCTCGGCGGCTTTCATTGCCCGGGCGGCCACCAGCACCTCCGGTATGAAAAACGTCTTCGATTCCATTCTGCGGCCGACCTCGCTCAACCCGGCAATTAACCCCTCGTTCAGGATTTCGTCCGCTGACAGCCCGGCGTCTAACGCCTGCCGGGTCAACTGCACCGTTCCCGCCGCATCCCCGTTGATAACGGAGGCGCTTATCTGTTCCAGCACCTTCATTTCTTCTCCTCAATAAGTCTCTGCATGAATTCCAGGGCGGCTTTTTCACTGGCCGAGATGGCCATGATACAAAGACCTTCCGGGCGCAGGCCGTCCAGGAGCGTTTCGAGTTCCGTCAATTTGAATTCCTTGAAGATAATCAGCGGTTTCCCCATTCGCTGTATTTTAACCAGGGTGGGTATCATCTCGGCAACGCTTGGTCCGTTCGGGTCGAGGTGGACCTGCATGGCACCTAACTCCGGGATGGACAGTATCGCCTCAAAGGTGTGTGCTGCCCCCGTGTGAGCGTGCATTATAGAGTAAGGGGACGAAGCGAAGGTTCTCCGGTTTACCGGCGTCAGGAATTCGTCATACCGTTTGGGTGAGAAAAAGATGGCGCAATCATCCTGGGTTACCGTAGTGACGCCTGGCGCCCACAATTGAAAACGTGATTCACAGTGCCCGCCGCGGAATTCAATCTCAAGCGGCTTAAATTTCTCGTGTACCCCGAGCCACACATCGGTGCACAGCCCCACCAGTGATTTAATCTTGGCCGGGTTGTCTATCATGTCCAGGCACATCTGCTCCGTGCCCAGTATGGCGGCCAGCATATCCGCCGGGCCCAGTACGTCCGGTGGACAGGTGGGGTAAGTCTTACCGAATTTTCTGTTGAGCACCCCGGTTATTTCTATTGCTTTGGCCAGCCAGGGATTCTCGCCTAAAGTGGTCAGGTCAGTGGGCGCCTGTCCAGGGGGTAGCGGCTTGGTCCAGAGTGAGTCAGATGATACTTCCACCTCGCAGCCCATAATAGCCGGCGACCAGGGTATCGAGGCGGCACGGGCGGAGCGATGGCGTATTGAGCCATCCGGTCTGGATTCGGCCCAGGGTAGCCTCTGGCAATTGGCTACCCGGAGAAGGTCTCCCTCAAAAAGTCCGCCTTCCTTGATGCCGTCTTCATAGAAAGTCACAAACAGCTCCGGGTCGAGCATGTCCGGTGTCAGGGGGCCCTTCTTCAAGCCGAGCTTCGTGCCCAGGCCGTGCTCCCACTGGAAAGGGAAGCCGAGCAGCGGCCGGTCGGTTGGGGGCCTTTTCCAGAAGTCGCGGTGGCGTTTAATAACCCGGTCTACATTTTTCTGGTCAATCATGATTGCCTCTCTTCAAACTATCCAGCCAGGCGGTCGATTTTATCTCCCGCTCCAGCAGGTATTTCAGGTAGCGTCTCAGCACTGTCTCCAACTGCTGCGAGAGTTCGGCGTCTAATTTTAGCTTATTGGCCGTACTAAAGTCACTATTCTGTATAAACCGCAGCACCTTGAGCGTATTGACGGAGAGCGGATAGCTGAAAGGCTGGCGCTGGCTGCAGCCGGGGCACAGCATCCCACCAACGACCGGGCAGAAGGAGTTGACGACCGGCTCCAGGGGCGAGTGGCAGGCGACGCACTGCTGTAACTGAGGCCGGTAGCCGACAGCATCAAGCAGGTGCAGCTCGAAGTAGCGCAATGCCAGCTCTTTACTGACGCTCTGGCAGAGATAACCGAGGGTATCCAGGAGCAGTTGAAAGAGGGGGTAGTTTTCCAGATGGTCGACGGTGAACTGGCTGACCAGCTCGGTGAGATAAAGAGCGTGCGCGGAGAGGTCAAGGTCGCTTTTTAGCGGGAGAAAGCTATTGATGGTCTGGCTGCCGGTGATGGTATCCAGGTTGCGACCGCGGGCCAGGGAGACCAGGCTGTGGGTCAGCAGCTCCAGGTGTCCGGCCAGCTTGCTGCGGGGGCGGCGCACCCCTTTAGCCACCCCCTGGATTTTGCCCATGTGCGGGGTGTAGAGGGTGAGAATTCTATCCGCCTCGCCCAGCTTGGTCTTCTTGATGATAATGGCTTCGGTCTGGTACGTCCGTAGCTTAGACACTGTATTTACACTTTCAATTCTTACAGGCTTGAAGAGAAGAGGCAGGGGGAAGGTTCACAATAGAGACGTTAAAACTCCTGCCTGCCCTCCAGGGCGCGGGTCAGGGTAACATCGTCGGCGTATTCCAGCTCGGTGCCAAAGGGCAGCCCGCAGGCCAGGCGGGTCACCCGGATGCCCAGCGGCAAAATCAGGCGGTGCAGGTAGAGGGCGGTCTGTTCCCCCTCCAGGTTGGTGTTGGTGGCCAGGATAACTTCCTGTATCGGGCTGCCCTCAAGCCGCTTGAGCAGTTCTTTGACCCGGATATCGTCCGCGCCGACTCCCTCGGTGGGCGAGATAGCGCCGTGGAGCACATGATAGAGGCCGTGGTAGACGCCAGTATGCGCTATGGCCAGGATATCCTGGGGCTGTTCCACGATGCAGAGCTTGGTGCGGTCGCGCTGGTCGTTGCGGCAGATGGCACAGGGGTCGGTGTCAGTCACATTGAAGCAAACGGAGCAGAGTTTGGTCTGCTGTTTAAGCGACAGTATGGCGTCGGCTAGCTGCCGGGCCTCCTCCAGCGGAGCGCGCAGCAGGTGGTAGGCCAGGCGCTGGGCGCTCTTGGGGCCAATGCCGGGCAGCTTGTTAAGCTCCTGGATAAGGCGGGATACGGCTTCAGTGGTGAATATCGGGCCCTGGTTCAACGGTGAACTCCTTCTAACCCCATCCCGGGTAAGAGTTTTGCGAAGGGAGCGAAGCCCCCTGCGCGCTTCCCCTTCATAATCACATCAGTCCGGGGATTTTGAAACCGCCGGTCAGTTTGCTCATCTGCTTTTCGGCGAGCTTCTGAGACTTGTTAATGGCCTCATTGACGGCTTTCAGGACAAGCTCTTCGAGCTGTTCCGGTTTATTCGGGTCAATAGCCTTGGGCGCTATTTTTACCGATAGTATCTTTTGCTTGCCGCTAATGGTGACCTTGACAGCCTCATGGCCGGAGTCGGCTTCCACAACCATATTCTCCAGCTCTTTCTGGGCTTTCTCCAGCTTGGCTTTAAGCTCCCGGGCCTGGTTTAACATTGACAGGTTCATTTCTCCTCCGTTTTCGTAATCTGCGCGCCCATCTTCAGCGCCGCCTTGACCAGGTGATTGTTTTCCGGCTCATGGACACAGCGCACATGGCAGGGGCGTCCCAGGAAGTGGCCGATAATTTTTTCGACGGTCTGCTGGTTTTCCAGCTTTTCTATCTGCTCTTTGTGGATGGGGTACTTAAAGGCCAGGACTACAGCATCACCTTCAACCTTCGCCACCCTGACGCCGGCGCTCCTCAGGATGGCCATGGCCGGTGTCTTCCGGGTATTTTCCGGGGCCTGCTCGATAATCTGCCGCCAGTTGAGCCGGGCTTGCTCGGTTTCACTGCTGAGCGGAGGAGCGGCGGCAGCAGCGCCCGCTTTTAGCGGTGGCGTTTCCCGGGGTGGCTCAGGTTTGGCTACGGTTGGTTCAGGCCTAGCCGCCGGTGGTTTAGGCTGGACCGGAACCGCAACCTGGGGAGGCGTCACTCTGGCCGGTTTAACCGGCTCTGCTGCGGTGGGTTGGGGTTGGGTCACCGTCGGGGAAGGCGCCGCCACTCTGGCGGGCTTTACCGGCTCCGGCTCATCTGGTCTGGGACGGGTTTCTTTTTTTTCTTCGGTCAGGATGCAATCAACCAGCGCCAGCTCCAGGGGCAGCGTGGAGTAGTTATCAAAGCTAAGGTCAATCTGCCCGAATATTTTGACTGCCTTCAGTATCTGGGGCAGGGGGGCTTTAGCGGCCAGGGCCTTTAATTCGACTATCTCTTCGGCGGTGAAGTCAACCGTGTCGCTGGCGCCGGTCTTGACCAGCAGCAGGCCGCGCAGATATTCCACCATTTCACGGGTGAATTGCCTCAGGTCCAGGCCATCACTGTTGACGCTACTAATGGTAGTTATGCCGGCGGTAATATCGTTATTGACCAGGTGCTTGACCAGCTCTTTGGCCCGCCAGTCCCCGGTGATACCCAGCATGGTCTGCGTCTGCTGGAGAGTGACCTCAGCACCGTAGTAGGTGGTCAGTTGTTCGAGCAGGTTTTCGGCATCGCGCAGGCTGCCGGCGGCGCTCCGGGCAACGAGCCGCAGCGCTTCAGGCTGAATCTGAATGCCCTCGGCCTTGGCGATGCCGGCCAGCTTAGCGACTACGTCAGTCTGGGTAAGGCGGCGGAAATCAAAACGCTGGCAGCGCGACTGTACGGTGGGCAGTACTTTGTGGGCTTCGGTAGTGGCCAGGATGAAAATAACGTAGGGTGGCGGCTCCTCCAGGGTCTTGAGCAGGGCGTTGGAGGCACTGGTACTCAGCATATGGACTTCGTCAATGATGTAGACCTTGTAGCGTGACTGGTTGGGCGCGTAGTTGACCCTCTCCCGCAGGTTGCGGATGTCATCAACGCCGGTGTTGCTGGCGGCGTCAATCTCAATAACATCCGGGGCCCGGCTTTCATTAACCGCCTGGCAGAGAAGGCAGGTATTGCATGGTTCCCCCTTGCCGCTGGTGAGGCAGTTTACCGCCTTGGCCAGTATACGGCCGGTGCTGGTCTTGCCGGTGCCGCGCGGACCGCAAAAGAGATAGGCATGGGAGACACGACCGCTCTTAAGGGCGTTGAGGAGCGTCTGAGTGACCTGTTCCTGTCCAACCACCTCGGCCAGAGTCTGGGGACGCCATTTACGATAGAAGACTTGAGAAGCTGCCATATTTATGCCATTATTATACTCTATCTGTTGCGGTTTCCCAAAGTGGTTCCAGAGAGGTCACAGGTAGCTAAAATATTTTTTAGTCAGGGAATGTTGAAAAAGTGGACAAGGCGTCATAAAATAGGGGAAAGGCTGAAAAGGACGGAGTGAAGTGGCGGAGTTAGGCAAAGGTCTTCCCGAAACCCTGGCCGGACTGGAAGGTGACACCGGGGCTTTCGAGAAGGCAATCGCCAGGGCGCAGGAGCTGGCCAAGCTCGCCCGGCAGACGGCGCAAGGCTCCATAAAGGTATCCCAGGATGCCATCCGCGAGGCCGAGGAGGTAAGCCATGCGGCCAAGCAAGCGGCCGAGGAAGCCAAAAAGGCCGCCGAGGAAGCCGTGCGCCGCGCTGAGGAAGTAGTCAAGGCCACCCTGGCGGCGGCGGAGGAAGCGAAGGCAACCTTTGAAAAAGCTATCAGCCGGGTCAACGAGGTCACTCAGGCAGTCAAGGAGGCTGGAGAGGCATCCCAGCGGGCAGCTGAGGAGACCATAAGCAAGGCCGGCGAGACCATACAGTCGATCAAGTGGGCTACGGAGGCTTTGAGCCGGGCTTTTGTGGAGGCGGTGCGCAAGGCTGAGGAGACCGCTCAATCGACTAAAGCCGAGGCTGAGGCCGCGATAAAATCATCCCAGGACACACTGCAGCGTGTTGAGGAGACCAGCAGGTTCGCCCGGGCAATGGCCGCGGAATCTATAAAGGTGTCTCAGGAGGCGCTCAGCCGGACTGATGAATTAGGCAAGACCGCCAGAAGAATTACCGATGAGACCAGGCGGGCCTCGCTTGATGCCATCGCCAGGGTAGATAAAGCCAGCAAATTTGCCGAAGAAACGGCTCGGACAGCGGCTAAGGCCTTCGATAAGGTGATGGGACGCACCGAGGAAATCGAGAGAGCGGCCCGGGAGACGGCTGAGGCTTCGGTGAATGCATCCCAGGAAGCCATACAACGGGCGGAAGAGGCCAGCCGTATCGCCAGCCAGACGGTTGAAGAATCGAAGCGGGCTTCGGCTGAAGCGGTCAGCCGGGCGGATGAGATAAGCAAAGCGGCTATGGTGGCCGTCGGGGAAGCCAAGCGCATAATGGCGGAGGCGATAAGCCGGGCCGAAGAGGTAAGCAAATCCGCCAAACTAACGGTTGAAGAATCGAAGCGGGCCGCCGACGAGGCGATACTGCGGGCTGATGAATGCAGCAAGTCGACCAGGGAGACCATTGATGAGTCTAAGCGGGCGGCGGCCGAAGTCATCAGCCGGGCCGAGGAAATAAGCCATCTGGCCAAAGAAACCACTGAAGCGTCAGCCAGGGCCTCCGCCGAAGCGATAGCCCGCGCCGAGGAGGCGAGCAAGTCGGCCAAAGAAGCATCCGAGGCATCGGCCAGGTCAGCTAAAGAGGCGTCAGAGGCATCAGCCAGGGCCGCCGACGAAGCCGCTGACCGGGCAATAGCCCAGTCCGAGGAAGCGGCCAAATCGGCCAAAGAAATGTCAGAAGCATCAGCCCGGGCCGCCGGCGAAGTCGCCGCGCTGGCGGTAGCCGCGGCCAGGGAGGCGTCGGAGGCATCGGCCAGAGCGGTAGTGGAAGCCGCCGACCGGGCGACAGCTGCGGCTAACGAAATATCGGAGACATCCGCGAAGGTTTCCCGGGAGGCGATGGGCCGCGTTGAAGAATCTATTAAGTCCACCCAGGAGCTGGCCGGGTCGCAGGTCAGAGCGATTAATGAGGTGGCGGAACGGTCGATAAAGGCGACTCAAAAAGCCACCGATATGCTCACCCGGGTTTCACAGGAGGCGATAGCCAAGGCTGAGGAAGCCAACCGGTCGGCCAGGGAAGCCGCGGAAGCATCGGCCACAGCCGCCAGGGAGGCGGCGGAGCAGGCCATTGCCGCGGCCAAGGAGGCGGCTGAGGCATCCATAAGGGCCTTTGAGGAGGCGATAAGCGGTGCCGCTGGGTCAATAGGTAAGACGACTACTCCGGAGACCACCCGGAAGACAAGCCCGCCAGCGCCCAAGGCGCCAAAGGTAGAAATCAGCCGTGTTGAGAAAACCAACGGTAAAGAGAAAGAAAAGAAGGAAGAAGAGGACAGCCGCAAGGAAATGGAGAGCCGGCTGGAGTTCTTAGCCAGGATGTACGCCAATAAAGCCAAGCAGACCGGGCAGAGCGGGACGGAAGAAAAGGAAGAGGACGAAGAACCAGAATAATGCTGGCGAAACAGGCTGCTGGAGTCTTGACTTTTCACTGAGTGCATCATATACTTGTGATAATTTCAGAGCAGAAGAAGGGGGAGTTTAAGATGAATCCAGAGAAAAAGTCAAAAAAGGTTGAGTCGGTGGGCACGGCGGGCGCCGAGACTCCTGAAGAGAGCGAGATGGCGACAGCTCGCGAGCAGGCTATGGAGCCCTTAACCGAGGTGCTGGGTCGGGTTGAAGCGGCATATGCCGCTTACATGGATGCCGAGAGGGAAGTAGCCAAGGTATATAAGACCAATGAGCAGGCAGTTGAGAGGGCCTACAAAGAGGCTGAGCAGAGGGCCAACGGTACGTACGAGACGGCCATAGAGCAGGCTATGCGGGTGCGCGAGGATACGGAACAGGACGCGGAGAAGTCACATAAAAAAGCTCTCGAAGAGGCCGAAGAGGCCTACCGAAGGAACAAAGAAGAAGCGGAAGCGTCTTGCCGGACTACGCTTGACCTGGCCAAGCAGGGTTATGGCGACGCCGTAGTGCAGGCTATGGCCGCTCGTAAGGAGACCATAAACCAGGCCTGGCTCAATCGCTCTGATGCTGTTGAGCGCTCCTGGAAGATTTTCTCCAAAGAGAAGAGATAGACAACCCCTTATCAAATAGAGCAGGAAAGGGAATTAAAGGGTAAAGCCCTTTAATTCCCTTTTTGTTTGCGAACTTTGGTAATAGGCGTTTAGTACTGGCTGGTTCTGGGGAGGGTTTGGTTACAGCAGTGAAGGTATATCTTTGAAAGCGTCTTCAACGCCCCGCTGCTCGTCCTCTATCCCTTCCCACCGTCGCTTGTAAGAAGCCATGTAGCGGATAGCTTTGGTGAAGTACTCCATCACCCTCTCCACGTTGAGAAGCTCGGAGAGGAGCAGGGTTACTTCAAGTTTGTGCTGCTCGCGGGGATAGTCGCCGCTCCTGATGATGGCCTCGGTGGCGGTGCGTTTCAGGTTGTTGCCGATTTCGTTGATGAGGTTCATGTTCATTTCCTCGGATGGCGCCGAGATAAGATAAAGGGCACGCTTGGCGTCAGCCGGGTTGCACTTGAGGGACAGTTCAGTGAGGGCGTCGTTCATCGCCTGGATTCCCTTCTGGGTCTCACTGGTCTTCTCTCTGAAGTTAGACCTGCCGAAGGGAAGTCTGACCAAAGGCAGGGGCGCTTTGCCGTAGCCGACCACGGTCCACCCGGACAGGGTCTGTATGATATCCCCGGCATCGAGAATCTTGGCCCCGATATATTTGGGATTTCTCTCTTCGCCGGCGCAGAGGAGGTTGTAGAAGGGTTCCACGACCAGGGCATTAATCTTGTGCAGGGTGTTGTGAATCGAGGCATACTTGCGCACGTAGCGCTGGTTGTCCACCAGGAACACCGCATCTGCCACCAGGTAGGTTGATTTAAGACAGGTGGCGGTGTTGTAGATGGTCCTTTCCTCCACCTTCTCCTCATGCTTGAAAGGCAGGACAATCAGGTTGTATATGGGCTTGTCTTCGTAGCGCTCCTTGAGGTATTTAGTCAGGACGGGTATTGCCCCGGAACCGGTGCCCCCGGCGGCGCTGGCGGCAATCAGAAAGGCATCGGTCTCATGGAAGTGCCGCGTGGTCTTAATGCTCTCGAGAATCTTATCGCTGTCCTCTTTGACTATCTCGGCACCCAGCTCGTTTATCTTACCCACGCCGTGACCGCCGGTCTTCTGGTCGCCAACCAGGACGCGGTGCTGGTAATCGGCCCTGATAAAGGATAGACCGGTCAAATCACAGATATCGGTATTAACGGCCAGGGTATTGGTAACTATCTCAATGCCGCGCTGTGCGTGTGCCCTCCGGTTCAGGCGAGCAAACTCATCCGCAATTCTGCCCCCGCACTGTCCGCAGCCAATAACCAGTAGTTTCACTTTTCACCTTTATATTGAAAAAGTAAAAATCCGAAATAATAAGACTCTATTTACTTACTTTCTTGACGAAGAAAAGCAAATCTCACTCCCGCCACACCAATAGTACCGGCCGGAGATAGTCTAAAGTAATGACGGCAGGTCTTTGCCGACCTCTTCCATGTCCTTGAGCCGGTCGATTATTTCGTCTTTGCGCCGCCTGAACTCAGGAATAAGACTGGCCGATTTAGCGTAGTAATCCCTGATTTTGCCTACGTCACCCAGCGCGGACAGTACTAAAGTGACTTCCACCGCGCTCTTTTCCCGCGGATAATCGCCGTTGCGGATGGTAGCCTTGGGCGCGAGGCCCCTAAGGTAGTCGCCGAGCTCTTTTACCAGTTCCATGTTCATTTCTTTGGGCGGTGCCGAAAGGAGATATAGGGCACGCCCGGCGTCAATCGGGTTGCAGCCAATGGAGAGCTCGCTCATGGCTTCGTCCATGGCCTGAACGCCCTTGTACATTTCGGTGCTCTTGGTCCTGAAGTCCTGCTTCTTGAGAAACTGCAGGTTAAACGTGGGCAGCGGCGAAGCACCGAAACCGATGGCAGTCCAGCCGGACAGGGTCTGGATGATATCCCCGGCGTCAAGGGTCTTAGCACCGATGAACTTGGTCTTCTTCTCTTCGCCGGCGCAGAGCAGGTCATAGAACGGCTCCGCAATTAGCTCGTTAATCTTGGTCAGGTTATTGCGCAGCGAGGCATCTTTGCGGATATAGCGCTGGTTGTCCACCACGATGACGGCATCAGCGATGGTGTTGACTGATTTGAGGCACAGGGCGGAGTTGTAGACGCTCCGCTCTTCCGTGGTCTCCTCATGCTCAAAGGGCAGGACAACCACAGCGTATACCGGCTTGTCCATGTAGCGCTCTTTAATATGCTGGGCCATGACCGGTAGTGCGCCGGAACCGGTGCCGCCTCCCGCCGAGGCAATCAGCAGGAAGGCATCTGATTCATAGAACCGCTTGGTGCTGCGGATGGCGTCAATTACTTTATCGCCGTCCTCCCGGGCTATCTCGGCGCCAAGCTCATTGATCTTGCCGACGCCGTGACCGCCTGTTTTGCGCCCGCCGATAAGGATTCGATGCTTGTAGTTACTCGGGATACAAGACAGGCCGCTCAGGTCAGCGGCATCGGTATTTACCGCGTAGACGCCCGGCGTGATTTCAATATGGCGCTGGGTACGCGCTCTCATATTCAACTTGGCCATCTGGTCGGCAATCCGGCCGCCGCATTGTCCAAAGCCTATCACCACTAATTTCATATATCCCCCTAAGTTTCAATATTTTCCGCTATTTAAGCATACCGTGACAATGATTGTCAATCTTTCGTATCCGGAGCTGCGTCCGTCTAAAGACCCTTACTGGCAACGTAGACTGCGAGGTCAGCCAGTCGGCAGCTATAGCCCCATTCATTATCGTACCAGGCCAGTACCTTTACCATATTACCACCAATGACCATAGTACTGGGCGCATCAAAGATAGAGCTGGCCGGATTACCTTTAAAATCTATGCTGACCAGTTCCTCAGTGCAGTATTCCAGAATCCCGGCCAGCGGCCCCGCGGCGGCCTTCTTGAACGCCTCGTTTACCTGCTCCACGGTTACCTCGCGGTTCAGGTCAGCCACAAAGTCAACTATGGAGACAGTGGATATCGGCACCCGGAAGGCCAGGCCGTGTATTTTGCCTTTCAGCTCGGGGATAACCAGGCCCACGGCATAGGCGGCACCGGTGGTGGTAGGGATAACACTCATGGCGGCAGCCCGGGCGCGGCGCAGGTCTTTATGGACCATATCCATAATCCTCTGGTCGTTGGTATAGGCATGGATAGTGGTCATCAGCCCTTTGCTCACCCCGAAGTTTTGCTGCAGCACCTTGACCAGCGGGGCAATGCCGTTGGTAGTGCAGGAAGCATTGGATATAATGTGGTGCTTCTTAGGGTCGTACTTGTCTTCGTTTACGCCGATAACGATAGTGACATCCTCTTTCTTGGCTGGCGCCGAGATAATCACCTTCTTGGCACCGCCGGCAAAATGGGCCTTGGCTTTTTCACCGTCAGTGAACAGCCCGGTTGACTCAATGACCAGGCTGATGCCATAATCGCGCCAGGCAATTTTGCCCGGGTCGCGCTCGGCG
>JAUYDJ010000007.1 GCA_030690025.1 Chloroflexota bacterium
CTTTTTTTATATTCGAGGCTGTTCGATAATGTCATTCTGAAGGATTCATCCTGAAGGATTCTTCCTGAAGGAGGACGCCGAAGGTGGACGACTGAATGAATCCGTACTTTGCTGCGGGAACGGATTCCTCACTTCGTTCAAAATGACAATTAAACGTTTTCAGACAGCCTCCAGGGGGATAGGTTCATGCTCTAAAGTGGAATCAATGAAAAGCGGATTGAACCGTAGAGACGCGGAATGCCTTTTACTCAATCTTAGTTGTCGGTGTCATTGCGAGCGAAGCGAAGCAATCTCGGATGGGTGGGGGATGAGATTGCTTCGTCGCTACGCTCCTCGCAATGACAACCATGATTGAACAGAACCGCGGAATGAGACCTCTAGGTTTGCCGGCCGTCTTGGGTTATAATCAGTTAGTCTGGCGTTCCCGGCAGGTGGTGTGCATGTCCCGAAATAACGATAAAAGGTTTACCGGCAGGGCCTCCAACTGGCTCAAGATTCTGGTGTTGTTTCTGGATGATATCGGCGCGCTGGTGCTGATAGCCCTGATTCTATGGTTTTTAAGAGTGCGCATTCCCTTGCCCCTGGCCATTGTCCTGATAGCGGTGGTGGTTACGGTAGTGCTTTTGACCAATCTGGCGATTATACCGACAATGCGCCAGCGGCCGGTTACCGGCGCGGAGGGCATGATTGGGGAGCGGGGCAGGGTAGTAGAGCCGCTCGCCCCGGAAGGGACTGTCCTGGTCGAGAGCGAGCACTGGCGGGCGAAATCGACGGAGGGCCACGTCCGCGCCGGGGAGATGGTTGAAATCGTATCTGTGGACGGGCTAACGCTGAAGGTCAAAAAGGTTAAGAGCGGTCGTCAAAAATAGTCCCCAAAACCTATTGACATCTTTCCGTATTGACATCTTTCCGACTGTATGCTATTCTATACTTTGTTGATTAGATTAGTCGGCAAAGAGGGCAGGTAGATGAAGCTTTCCACGCGCGGGCGTTACGGCACCAGAGCGCTTCTGGACATTGCTCTGCACCAGAGCGAAAGGCCGGTGCTGCTCAAGGAAGTCGCCCGGAGACAGGAAATTTCCCCACTCTATCTGGAGCGTTTGATTACGCCGCTCATTACCGCCGGCATACTGCGCAGCACCCGCGGCGCCAGGGGTGGCGTATCACTGTCCCGGCCGGCCGGCGAGGTAAGGCTAAGTGAAATCCTCCGCCTGCTGGAAGGTTCAATTGAGCCGGTAGAGTGCGTCAATAATCCAGGGGTATGCTCCCGTTCCGGCGCGTGCGTTACGCGGGACGTATGGGGTGAGCTGCAAAAGGCGATGGATGATGTCCTCAATGGTATTACCCTTGGGGACCTGGTGGAACGGCAGCGAGTAAAAGACCAGACCAGACACATTATGTACGATATATAGCCGGGAGGCAAAACTACTTGATAGACCGGTATTCCAGGCAAATCATCTTCCTCGGCAAGGAGGGACAGCGCAAGCTGTCCCGCAGCTATGCCGTGGTAGTCGGCTGCGGAGCCCTGGGCACGGTTATAGCTACCTCCCTGGTGCGCGCCGGCGTGGGTAAGGTCAGAATTATCGATCGCGACTTCATCGAGTACCATAACCTGCAGCGCCAGGTCATCTTCAATGAGGAGGATGTTAAAAGCCAGCTGCCCAAGGCCATTGCCGCTGAGCGCCACCTGAAGAAAGCAAACTCCAGCATTGAAATTGAAGGGGTCGTCGCCGATGTCAACTACACCAATATTGAAGAGCTGGTGCGTGGCGCCGATATCATCCTTGATGGCCTGGATAACTTTGAGACCCGCCTGCTCATAAATGATGTCTCGCTAAAGCTCAACATCCCCTGGGTCTATGGCGGGGCAATCTCATCCATCGGGATGACCATGACCATCATCCCGCACCAGACCCCCTGTTTCCGCTGTTTTAATCCCAGCCCCACCCAGCGCGGGCCAGTCCAGACCTGCGATACGGCCGGGGTAATCAGTCCCGCCCCCTTTATCATCGGCTCGCTGCAGACGGCGGAGGCCATGAAAATACTCGTCGGCGCCGGGAATATTAACCGGGAGCTTATCGTTGTAGACGTGTGGAAATCGGTTTTTCACAGCCTGAAAATCAGCGCCCGCCGTGACTGCCCGGCTTGCCAGGGCAGGTACGAGTTCCTGGAAGGGAAGTACGGGCGGCGCACCACCGTATTGTGCGGCCAGAACGCGGTGCAGGTGTCCGGCAAAATAGCCAACCTATCCCTGGCCGACCTGGCGGTGCGCCTAAAGCCGGTGGGTGAAGTCAGCTACAACGAGTTCATGCTGCGCTTCCTGGTCGATGCGCACGAAATGGTCATTTTCCCCGATGGCCGGGCGATTGTTAAAGACACGGTTGATGAATCGCTGGCCAGGGGGCTTTACGCTAAGTATATCGGGACGTAACTATGATTTACCTGGATAACGCGGCCACAACCTGGCCCAAGCCGGAAAGTGTCTACCAGACCATGGATGAGTTCCTCAGGAAGAAGGGGGGCAATCCGGGACGGGGTGGGCACAGCCTGGCGGTTGCCGCCCGGGAGGCAGTCGAGGAAGCGAGACTGCTCGTCACCCGTTTCATCAATGCCCCGGAAGTCGAGCGGGTCATCTTCACCCTTAACTGCACCGATGCCCTGAACCTGGGGCTAAAAGGACTCCTCCAGCCGGGCGACCACGTTATTACCAGTTCACTCGAGCACAACTCGGTGGTGCGTCCCCTGCACAAGCTGGAGCAGATGGGCGTGAGGGTGACCAGGCTGCCGCCGGCAACCGACGGCGCAGTATCCGCCCGGGACATTGAGAAAGCAATAACTAAAGAGACCCGTCTGGTGATGATGACCCACGCCTCCAATGTGAATGGCGTCATTCAACCCGTGGCCGAATACGGCGCGGTAGCCCGGCGGCATAATCTCATCTTCATGGTGGATGCGGCGCAGACGGCGGGCAACTACCCCATTGACGTGCAGGCGGCTAATATCGATTTACTGGCCTGCTCCGGGCACAAGGGGCTGTTCGGGCCGCCCGGCACCGGGGTGCTCTATGTCGGCAGCCGCGCAGCGCTGGAGCCAGTGCGGGAGGGTGGCACCGGCTCCTTCTCCGAGCTGGAGGAGCAGCCCGGGGCTTTGCCTTACCGGTATGAGTGCGGCACAGTGAACAGCGTCGGCATCAGCGGGCTGGGCGCCGGGGTGAAATTCATCATGAAGCAGGGCCTCGACCGTATTCAGGCCTTTGAGCAGACGCTGACCGAGAGCCTGATTAAGGGCCTGTCGGCCATTCCCGGCGTGACCCTTTATACCGCCGCAGATATTGCCATGCAGGCGCCGGTGGTCTCCTTTAACATCGCCGGTTATGAGCCGGGCGAGGCGGGCGCTATCCTCGACCAGGCCTTTGATATTAAGGTGCGCACCGGGCTGCACTGCGCTCCGGCCGCCAACAAGACACTGGGCACTTTCCCGGCGGGCACGGTCCGGCTGAGCCCGGGCTATTTTAACACCGTCGAGGAAATCAGCCTGGCGCTGGAGGCGGTGGCTAAGATTGCCGGCACCAAAGCACCCGGCGTGGGCGCTTTGGGAAAGGGCGGGTTGGGAGGAAGCAAAGATGTGTAGCTAGATTATCAACACCGCCGCAAAAATCAGTTGGCGCTTGAGGCGGTGGCCAGGACTGGCGGCAGGAGCGCCCTAAGAATAGTTGAGGAGGAGAAATTAAAATGGCTAAACTGGAAACACTACGGTTCCGGACAATCGAGTTACCCAAACTCACGCGTGGTATCGCCAAAGACTCAGCCAGCTTAATTGGCAATACACCCCTGGTCAGGCTGAACCGCGTCACTGCCGAGGCTAATGCCCAGGTGGTGGCCAAGCTGGAGTCCTTTAATCCGGCGTTCAGCGTCAAGGACCGGATTGGCGTCGCCATGATTGTCGATGCGGAAGAGAAAGGTCTTATTAAGCAGGACACGGTCATCATCGAGCCGACCAGCGGCAACACCGGCATTTCGCTCGCCTTTGTTTGCGCCGCCCGGGGTCACAAGCTTATCCTGGTTATGCCGGATACCATGTCCATGGAGCGCCGTCAGCTCATGGCTATCTTTGGCGCTCAATTTGTCCTGACCCCGGGTGCCGAGGGTATGCCCGGCGCGATACGCAAGGCGGAGCAGTTGGTGGCGGAGAACCCCAACTACTTCATGCCGCAGCAGTTCAAGAACCCGGCCAACCCGGAGATTCACCGCGTGACTACCGCCGAGGAAATCTGGCGGGATACCGCTGGCAAGGTAGATATCGTGATAGCCGGCGTTGGGACGGGCGGCACTATCACCGGTGTCGCCGAGGCAATCAAGCCCCGCAAACCCGGTTTCAA
>JAUYDJ010000077.1 GCA_030690025.1 Chloroflexota bacterium
GTCTGAATCAAAGACGATAAATATCTGAGCGAGGAACAGTTGATGCGTTGCTCTTATGGCTACCAAAATCAGGGTATCGGTTGGGCTTGGTGTGACTCACTTACCAAGCATCTGAGTTGGCAGCCACAATGCTATCTGGGGGAAAGCGGTTACTATGCCCAGCATGACCACGCACAGCACAGCAAAGGGTATTACCCCCTTATAGACTTCACTGACCGGGCGACCGCGGTTGAGGCTCTGCATGACAAACAGTATCATACCGACCGGTGGTGTCAGGTTACCGGTATTGGTGAGCAGCACCACAGCAATACCAAACCACAGGGGGTCATAGCCCAGAGCCACAATGGTAGGGAAGACCAGCGGCACTGTCATAAGCATCATGGGCAGGGTATCAATGAATAACCCCAGAATTATGAATATCAAGTAAACGATTAATAAGACACCTACACGTGGCACTGCCAGGGAGGTTAGGCCTTGGGTTATAAAACCTATCGCCCCAGACATAGCTAGCGCCGACGACATTATATGAGTCCCAATGTAGATAATCAGGACTACCGAGGTCAACGTCACTGTAGCCACAGTGGTCTTTTTCAGAGATTGCCAGTTGAGACCACGATGAAGCGCCGCCAGAACAATAGCACCCACGCTACCCACCGCAGCTGATTCAGTCGGGGTGGCTATCCCCAGGTAGATAGTGCCCAACACCAGGAAGATAAGTATCACAATAGGCCACACCTCTTTAGAGGCAGATATTGACTTTTTCAAAGGAACTAGCGGACCTCTGGTCTTGGCCCAGTCCTGGTAAAATTGGAAGACCACAGCAATATAGAGGCTAAATAGCACCGCCAGGCCCAGACCAGGGAATATCCCGGCAATGAACGCCTTGCCAATTGACTGTCCCGTGATAACGCAGTACATTATCATCATGATGCTCGGCGGGATAATCGGGGCGAGAACACCCCCAGCGGCTACCGACCCGATACTCAGTGACCTGGGATAACCTCGTTTCTCCATCTCGGGCAGCGCCACCGTACCAATGGCAGCAGCTGAAGCCATACCGGAGCCGCTGCATGCAGCAAAGAGGGCACCGACCACAATATTAGTGTGGAGCAGTCCTCCGGGGATATGATTGAGCAAAGGCTCTAACCCTGCGTATACTCGGCCGGCCAGTCCGCTCTCCATAAGCATATAGCCCAGGAAGATGAAAAGCGGTACCGTAGCTATGGGAAAGTTTTCGGCAGATGTCCAGACTATATGGCTGATTGGGGTGAGTGCCGACCATCCAGAATTGATGAAATATAAAGTAATGCCGATGCCACCCGTAGCCACGGCAATCCAAAGTCCGCTGATCAGGAGCAGAATAAGCCCGCCAAAGACTGCCGCTAACAGGGTAATCATATTTATTCCTGTCTTTCTGCGCTAAGCTTGAGAGTGCGGCTGGTCCGTCTTAAGTATCTCAGCTTTACCCCGGCTCTTTTCTGGCTGCCCCCTAAGAATTCTTATTTTTGCAGCGATTTCAGCAACTATGCCGATAGCGAAGAACGTAAAGCCGATGGGCATGACTAGCTGCACCGGACCAAGAAGCGTTTCCATTGGACTCCAGGCGCGCCGGCCCATTATGAACGACTCAACAGTCATCTTGCTGGTGGCGACCAGGAGCATCAACGCAAATCCAAGTGAGATGATAAGGGTAGCAAGTTGAAGGCCGGCCAACGCCCGGCCATGTAGCTTTTCGACGACGAGGTCCATTGAAATGTGCCCCTTGGTCCTGGTGGCATAGCCCAGGGTTAGCAGAGTCAGTAGGGCCAGCGCATAGCCAACATATTCGTCAACAAAGGACAGCGGTCGGCCCAGAGCGTAGCGCATAAATACACCAACAAAGATAACAACCAGCATGAAGAGCATTGCTACAAAGGCGGGAACCAGTCCCACGGAGGCAGTAACCCGGTTAACCCGGTCTATCGAGTACTGTTTAACTTTCGCCATAGTCAACCACTTCCTCGGGCGGCGGGCTAATTTCTATCCACCCGCCGCCCGATGTTACTTTAGTTATCTGCGTCCCTTACCCTTATTATTTACTGCCCAGGGCCTTGTTTATGGTATCGATTGCGGCCTGGACTCCCTTGTCCGCGGCCCACTTATTCCAGGCCGGCACTGCCATCTGATTCCTTATCGCGTCTAGTGCGGCACCGCTCAAAACGTTGGTGGTAACCCCCTGTGACTTCAAGAAGTCGATGTCCTTCTGGCTTGGCAGGACTAAGTCAAGCTCTGTCTTCTGAAATTCCTTGCCGGCGGCAATGACCACGTCCTGCGTTGCCTGCGGCAGGTCACTCAGGGCCTTCTTATTGACAATGAAATGGATGGAAGCGGCATTTATGATCGGGTCGACAATGGCAAACTTGGCCACCTCATAGTAGCGAGCAATAACTCCGGTCTGGACGCCGTGAACGGCAGCATCAATAATCCCGGTCTGCAGGCTCATATAGACGTCTGCGGTGGGAATAGTAACCGAGGCACCGCCGGCACTTGTCCAGGCAGCGATGACCGTAGCCCCGGTTGCCCGGAATTTCTTGCCCTTAAAGTCATCAATGGTGGTTACTGGCGTCTTACTCCACAGGCCATTAGGGTGAGTGCCGTTGCTCAGCAGGAGAGCATTATACTTGTCCCAGACCTGTTGAAAGAGGGGACGAGCGGCGTCTAGTGCCACTGACACCTGCTTGGCCGAGAACTGGAGGAATAGCTCAGTAATGCCCAGTACCGGCTCATTGACGTAATAGCCGCCGGTGGTGGTGGCAATCTGGAGAGAGCCACTTTTGATTAAGTCGGCTATCTCCGGGCCCTTATACCCGGCCTCAGCCATCGAGACCGGCGTTATCTTGAGGGTATGCCCGCTCTTCTCCCAGACGGTATCAATGAATTTAGTAAGCGCCACCACTTCGGGATATGGTGGGGTTGTTGCCGGATTTATGTTAATAAGCTTCCACTGAACAACTTGGGCTGGTGCTGGCGCTGGGGCAGGCGCTGGCGCCGGTGCTGGCGCAGGTGCTGGCGCGGGTTTAGGCGCGGGTGCTGGTGTCGGTGCTGCCTGACAGGCGGGCAGCAGCATAAGTGCGAGAAGAGTAACTACAGCAGTCCAGAAAACTAGTCTTCTCATTTTTGCCTCCTTTGTTTACTGTTCTACCGCGATAGATTAGCTCGTTCCTAGGTCCGTTACCGCCTTGGAGCCCGTTGGTGGCATGACTTAGTTGCAGAATAATCAAGAATTTAGAATCGTATGAATTATAACATACTTTGTCAATATGTATTCGTATGCGGCATCTTCTCCTGCAAAAATTGCCCTAACTGTGCAATATTCCCCAAAACGATGTATAATTACGGTATTATAGTAGAGTCATCATTTACAATTACGTTGTGCGCACAGGGGAAAATAGGCTCTGACTTCACCAAAGGTATTGGCTACCTTGTTGTGGAGCCCCTAGAGGTTGAAGCCCACATTGTTATGGGCGTGAGATTAATGTCTCTACTTTGTTACTAACAAAAGAGTCGCTACAGATAGAATTCGTAGGAGGCACTGGTTTAAGAATAAACCGGTTCTCATAATCCAAAGAACTCAAAACTGCCGCGAACTTACCAGGTGCCAAAGTAGTCCACAAACAAGGAGGGATAAGAATGGCGAAATTCAACCAGAAACTACTATCGGAAATTGACAATGTCCAACTGAGTCCGAGGCTGGCGCGTTTCCATGAAAAGTTTTTTGAAGGTCGGCCGGGAATAGCCAGCGAGCGGGTCACGCTGGCTATGGAGTCCTGGAAGGAGACCGAGGGAGAGCCCATCCCGCTGCGGGCCGCCAAGAAGCTAAAGAAGATAGTCGAGGGCATCCCCATCACCATACATCCAGGGGAAATCTTGGTGGGTTCCCCGACCAAGTATTTCCGTGGCGCTGACCCCTACTGTGATTTTGATGGCTCTTATCTGCAGGCCCTTATGGCGGAAGACCGGATAACCCTGGGCGGACCTGAAGTGGAGGGCGCCTTCACCAAAGAAGACTGGGATAAGCTGCTTGTAGCCGTCAGGTATTTCAAGGGAAAGACCTGGACTGAGCAGGCCAGGGCAACCTACAGGCCAATCTACGGCACCTGGTACGACGATGCCATAGAAGCCGGTGCTGTTTTTCGCCACGATATTTGGGCGATGTTTATCGACCGTCCTGACTTTGACAAGGTCTTTGCCATAGGGCTGGAAGGTATCATTAAAGAGGTAGAGGGCTATATTGAGGGGTTTGGCCGAAACGGGGACTCTGATGTTGATAAGCTTCACTTCTGGAAGGCGGCGGTCATCTCTTGCCAGGCGGCCATCGACCTGGCCAAGAGGTATGCCCAGCGCGCCCGAGAATTGGCAGCCGCCGAGCCGGACGTAGCAAGGCGGGCGGAGCTTGAGGAAGTGGCTCAAGTGTGTGAATGGGTGCCCGGAAAACCGCCGAGAAACTTCTACGAAGCGTGTCAGGTAGTCGTCTTCATCCATTTGACTCTATGGCTCCAGAATGGCATCGCTCCGCCGGCTGGCCTTGGTCTGCTCGACCAGCTTTTATATCCCTACTTCATCAAGGACATTAATGAAGGTCGTTTGACCCTGGAAAAGGCGGCTGACATTCTGGGCAGCTTGCTCACTTATATAGCACGACAGGAGCGCGTCCATGCCATTGACTGGCGGCAGTACCATCAGATGGGGCCTTACCTCAACACGGCTATCGCTGGGGTTACCCGTGATGGAAAAGACGCTAGCAGCGAATTCACTTACTTTTTCCTGCACATGGCTGGCTTGGTGAAATATGCCGAGCCTCATATCCCTGTGCGCTGGCATTCTGGTATTCCCCGTGAAATCATGCGCAAGGCTATCGAGACCAACATCAAAGTGGGCGGAGGCGTGCCGCAGTTCCAGAATAGCGAGCACATGATAAGGTACATGACCGCTCGAGGGGTGAGCATTGAGAATGCTCGTGACTGGTCGGGTGGCGGCTGCTCACAGGCCTGCCCCGCCGATTCAGGGACTGAGATGTCGCCGCAATACTTCAACGCTGTCCTGGCAGTTGACCTGGCTCTCCATAACGGCGTAGCTTCGGTTACGGGGAAGCGCATCGGTCCAGAAACAGGGGAGGCTACAACTTCCCAGACCTTCGAGCAGCTTTATGAAGCCTGGGAGAGGCAGTATGAATACGTAGCCAGAAAGACCCTCGCCTGCGACCGTATAATCGACGCTGTACAGGCGAGATACTGGTCTCAGCCGCTGGCCTCGTCTCTGCTTCCGGGCTGCCTGGAAAAAGGCAAAGATTTTGCCGCCGGCGGTCTACCGCATTACCGCATGTGGCCGCTCAAGGACCGGGGCTTCATATCGGCAGCCGATTCGCTCATGTCTATAAAGAAGCTAGTCTTCGAAAAGAGGGAACTGACCATGACGGAGCTTATCCAGGCAACGGACGCCAACTTTGCCGGGGAGCGTGGTGAGGAAATAAGGCAAATGTGCCTGGCCGAGCCTAAGTTCGGGAACGATAACCCGGAGGTGGATGGGCTGGTGCATGATATGGGCAAGTTTTCAGCCAGCGTTATCTTCTCCGAGAAGAATATATTTGGCTATCCCTACGCTTTGAACCGTAATGGTCAAGCCTGGCACTTCCAGGTAGGCGTTAAAATGGGCGCTCTACCCAGCGGGCGGAAAGCCCATGAGCCTCTTGCCGATGGTTCACTCTCTCCGGAACAGGGCATGGACCGCAAGGGGCCAACGGCCGTACTTAAATCAGCGCTGCGCGCTGATTTTACGGACGCCACCGGCGGCATCCTTAACATGGGCTTCCCTGTCGCTCTATTCAAGGCACCCGAAATCAGGGAGAAGATGATTGACTTTATCGAGACCTTTTTCAAGCAGGGCGGCACCTATATCCAGTTCAATATCCTGGACAGGCAGACCCTGATTGAGGCTAAGAAGCACCCCGAGCAATACAAGGACCTGGTGGTGCGGGTAGGTGGCTTCAGTGCCTACTTTGTCACATTGAGCCCGGAGGTGCAAGACGAGCTTATCCGGCGGACTGAGAGTACGTTCTAGGCTTTCCGTATGCCAGAGATGGTAAAGGGCATAGTTACCCATATACAGCGTTTCAGCGTCCACGATGGGCCAGGTATAAGAACCCTGGTCTTTATGAAGGGCTGCTACCTTCGCTGCCAGTGGTGTGATAACCCGGAGACCATTAACCACTCGGCTGAGGTCGGTCTGGTCAAGGCCCACTGCAATAAGTGCGGCAAGTGCCCGGGTGCCTGTCCCGAGCAGGCCATTACGCTCGATGCGGAGGGCATCCCGGTAATAGATTCACAGCGCTGCAATAACTGTGCGAAGTGCGTGGCAGTGTGTCTCCCCGAGGCCCTCATACTGTATGGCAGGGAGATGACTGTCGAAGAAGTCTTCCAGGAGGTCAAACAGGATGAGATATTCTACGAAAAGTCCGGCGGAGTAACGGCGTCAGGCGGCGAGCCCCTGCGCCAAGCTACTTTTGTCAAAGCTTTGTTTGAGCGTTGCCGCGAAGCCGGTATACATACCGCTCTGGAGACCTGCGGATTTGCTCCCGCCGGAGCTCTGGAGCAGGTCTTGCCAGTGTTGCAGTACTGCCTCTTCGACCTGAAACATATGAACCCGGATGTCCACCGGGCCTACACCGGCCAGCCCAATGACGTCATCCTGGATAATGCCCGGAAGGTGGTCGAGAGCGGAGTGACAGTACTGTTCCGTTCTCCGTTGATACCCGGCATTAATGACAGTCAGGAAAATATCAAAGCCACTGCCTCTTTTCTAAAGGAGCTCCAGGGAGATAAAGCTTGCTTTGAGTTGATGCCCTACCACCGCCTGGGTAAGGCCAAGTACGAGGCACTGCGCCGTCCCTATCCGCTGGAAGAGTTGAAGTCGCCAGAGCCTGACTACGCAGAGTCCATCCGCCAGGCCTATCAGGACTTAGGGATACACTGTACCATAAGCAAGTAGGGCAGGACTAGCTCTACAAACCAGCCCTAATGCGCTCTTGCCACTTTGGTATGGCCTCTTTATTTACCACGTATTTAGGCAGTTCGCCTTTAATGCCGCTCAGGCAGTCCTCTACCTGTAAGTTGGCCAGGACCCACTGCGTCTCCGCATTCACTCCGGCGGCATGCGGGGAATACAAGGTCCTTAGTGCGATTTCTTTGTCCAACAATGGGTTATCTGGCTCCGGGACTTCCGGGTCGAAGACATCGAGCGCCGCGCCAGCAATCCAGTTCTCTTTTAAAGCCTTAGCCAGAGCGCCCTCGTCGACCAGACCGCCACGCGCTATGTTAACGAAATAGGCAGTTGGCTTCATCAGTCTAAACTGGGCTTCACCGATAAACCGTTTATTTGCAGCCGTCTCGGTGGCATGGAGACTGACAATATCCGACTCTTTTAGCAGGGTTGCCAGGTCGGTAAGTTCCACCCCTAAATCCCGGGCCTTTTCAGCCGGCACGTAAGGGTCATAGGCGATTATTCTTAGCTCAAACGGTTTCATTAGCTCGGCGATTCTGGAGCCTACTTTACCAAGACCTATAATGCCCAGGGTCTTGCCGCGGAGAAAGGTGCTCTGCACACTTCGCCACTGGCGCTGGCGGGCTTTATAGTCAGCCAGTTTAAGCTGCTTGACCATTGCCAGTATCATAGCCACACTATATTCAGCCACAGATAGATGGTT
>JAUYDJ010000143.1 GCA_030690025.1 Chloroflexota bacterium
GCAATGACAACCGAATGTAAACGATTCCTTTGCCATATAGTCTAGAACAAGATGTATAATAGATTAACGCAATGGGAGGAGGAGATTACATAATATGAAAATAGCTAATTTGCGTGACGTTGCGCCAACCCAGGAGCTGCCCGGGGTACTAAAGCGCGAGGTTATTACCGCCAGTGACGGAGCACCCAACTTCTGCATGAGGGTCTTTGATATTGACCCGGGTGTCTCCACCCATTCCCATTCTCACTCGTGGGAACACGAGGTATTTATTCTCACCGGCAGGGGAGTGGCGGTGAGCGGGGAGAAAAAGACGCCCATCAAGAAGGACAGCGTTATCTTTGTGCCCCCTGACGAGCACCATTACTTTACCAATACCGGCAAAACGACCATGCGCTTTATCTGTCTCATCCCCAATAGTGCTAAATACAGCAGTTGCAGCATCGGCGGTTGAGGCTAATCAGCCGCCGGTCCGGTGGTCGCCGACTTTATCAACCCCACGCTTACTGCTTCTCTGAGGGTAGTGACAGGTATAAGCTCGATGCCCGCGTGGTTGACGTTGCTCCCCGTCCGGGGCACCAGGCAGCGCTTGAAGCCCAGTCGAGCGGCCTCATTTACGCGGCGTTCGAGCTGGGCGACAGCCCTTAGCTCCCCGCTCAATCCTATTTCACCAACCGTCACCAGGTGCGGGTCCACGGGCATATCCCGGTAGCTGGAGGCAATCGACAGGGCAATGCCCAGGTCGGCGGCGGGCTCATCAATCTTAATTCCTCCGGTGACATTGACGATAATATCCTGGTTGCCCAGCTTAAGGCCAAGCCGCCGGCTGAGCACGGCGGTGATGAGCAGCAGCCGGTTGAAGTCGATGCCGTTAGCCGTGCGCCGGGGCAAGCCAAAGCTGGTGGGGTTGGTCAGGGCTTGAATCTCGACCAATAATGGCCGACTGCCTTCCAGGGTAGACACCACCGTTGAGCCGATGGCCGCCTCGCCGCGCTGCGAGAGGAAGGCCAGTGAAGGGTTCTCCACCTCGACCAGTCCCTGCTCCTTCATTTCGAAGACGCCTATTTCGTTGGTGGAGCCGAAACGGTTTTTCACCCCGCGCAGCAGCCGGTAGGCGCTGAACGGTTCGCCTTCAAAGTAGAGCACCACATCCACAATGTGCTCCAGGGTCTTGGGGCCGGCAATGGCGCCGTCCTTGGTGACGTGCCCGGTAACCAACACCGGCACACCGCTTTGTTTGGCCCAGTGCATCAGGCGCAATGTGCATTCCCGCACCTGGGTGATGCTGCCCGGCGCCGTATCGAGCTCCGGCAGGTAGACAGCCTGAATGGAATCGACCACCAGCAGGCCCGGCGTCAGTGCTTGAATCTGGTCAAGCGTAGCCCCGAGGTTAGTCTCGGCCAGTAGGTAGAGGTTGTCCCCCTTCAGCCCGAGGCGCTCGGCGCGGAGCTTAATCTGGTGCAGCGTCTCCTCGGCGGAGACGTAGACTACCTTACCCCGCGATTGGGTTATTAAGGCGGCCACCTGGAGCAGGAGGGTTGATTTGCCGATGCCGGGGTCGCCGCAGACCAGCACCAGCGAGCCGGCCACCAGTCCGCCGCCCAGCACCCGGTTGAACTCGGCCAGGGGGACTGGAAAGCGGTCGGTGGCAGTGATTACCACCTGGGATAGCTCCATAGGCGGGTTAAGCGGCGCGCCGGATGGGGGTAGGGAAGATGGGGCAATCACGGCCGTCTCAATAAAGCTGTTCCACTGCTGGCAATTGGGGCAGCGTCCCAGCCATTTCAGGCTCTTCTTGCCGCACTCCTGGCAGACAAATACTACGGTGCCCTTATCTGTTTTTCTCATAGCCAGACTTTACCCGATTTTGGGCAGTAATGCAAGGGTGACGAATTTTTGATTCTGCTCAAACATGGTTGTCATTGCGAGGAGTCCCGATGAAGTCGGGACGACGAAGCAATCTCATTCCCCACCCATCCGAGATTGCTTCGCTTCGCTCGCAATGACACCGACGACAACTAAGGTTGAGTAAAAGGGAATTTTTCAGCGTTATAATAAAAAGGGTTCTTGTCCTTCGGCTGAAGGATAAGAACCCTCTGTTCAGAAAGGTTGAATTGATTTCAGGAAAGACCAATGGCCTTAGTACTCGATGACGGCTATTGTCTCCCCCGGTTTAATTACCTGGTCCTTGTTTACGCCTACCTTGGTAACGGTACCACTTACTGGAGAAGCGATGGGGTTTTCCATCTTCATGGCTTCCAGCAGGCAGATGATATCGCCTTCCTTGACCTTGTCGCCTGCTTTGACGTTGACGCTGGTGATTTTGCCGGTTAAGGGAGCTTCAATAGTTTCCTGTGCCAATGTACTCCTTTCTTTAGGCCAATGCTTTCAGTCTAGTGGTGATAATTTTACCAGATGCTGGCCCGCAATTCAATGTCTGCTTAACGGGCAAACTAAAGGGCGGTCATCTGGAAACCTGTATTTTACCGCCCTTTCTGTTGAATGACTGGTTCAGCTATTTATGACTTTCGTTACCAACCAGGACCGGCGCCGGCTGTACCAGCTTCTCTTCCGACCGGATGGTGATGTCCTTGTCTTCGACGTCAATCACTACCGAGGAGATATAGCTCTGCATTTTTACCTGGGCCGTAAAGCCAAAGTTGTCCTTGACGATGGTCTCTATCTGGGTCTTCAGCTCCTGAGCCTTCAATTCCTTAGCAGTGCTGATGAGCAGCAAGTCTTCCGACCTGTCTACGCCCAGCACGCCCTTGATTGCCTTGATGGCATTGCCAATACCATCAAGGGTGGTGGTATCAAGGCTTACCGCGGTGGCCTCAGCTCTCTTGATGGCGGTCTCAAAGACCCGGTCGAAGACCTTGAACTCACGCCGCAGCAGGGACTCGGACAGCTTGTCCTCGACCATGGTCTGGATGACCCGGCGCAGCGGCCTGGCCCCGAATTCCTCGTCGTAGCCCTTTTCACCGAGCATGTCCTTGGCGGCATCGGATACGGTCAGTTTTATCTCTTGCTCGGCCAGCTGCTTGTTAACATTGCCCAGCATCAGGTCGACGATGCGGCGGATGTGCTCCTTGGTCAGGGAATGGAAGACCACCACTCCGTCGATTCGGTTAAGAAACTCGGGGCGGAAGTTCTTCTTAAGCTCAGCCAGCAGCTTTTCCTTCATCTTTTCGTAAGCCATCTGCTGGGTCTTGGTCTCATCACTCTGAGAGGCGAAGCCAATGGTGCTGCCCTTTCTGATTAGCTCGGCGCCGATGTTGCTGGTCATGACTATAATGGCGTTGCGGAAGTCAACCCGGCGGCCCTTGGCATCAGTCAGGTGGCCGTCATCGAATATCTGGAGCAGGATGTTGAAAACATCCGGGTGCGCCTTTTCAATTTCGTCGAGCAGGATGACACAGTATGACTTGCGCCTTACCGCCTCGGTCAGCTGGCCGCCCTCGTCGTAGCCAACGTATCCCGGCGGCGCTCCCACCAGGCGGGAGACGGCGTGTTTCTCCATGAACTCGGACATATCCAGCCTGATTAGGGCTTCCTCACTGCCGAACATGAACTCGGCCAGCGTCCTGACCAGCTCGGTCTTACCCACACCGGTGGGGCCGAGGAAGATAAAGTTGCCAATCGGGTGCCGCGGGTCTTTAAGCCCGGCGCGGGCGCGCCGGATGGCCTTTGAGATGGTGTCGATGGCCTCATCCTGACCGATGATGCGTTTGTGGAGCACTTCCTCCATGTGGAGCAAGCGGGTGGTCTCCTGTTCCGTCAGCTGGACGACCGGGATGCCGGTCCACATGCCGACTACTTCAGCAATATCCTCGGCGGTGACGATTATCTTTTCCTGCTGCTGTTCGGCCTGCCACTCCTCTTCCATCTTCTTTATCTTGTCCTGGACCTGGAGTTCTTGCTGGCGCTTTTCAGCGGCATATTCATACTGCTGGCCGGCCAGGGCTTCGTCTTTTTCCTTGCGCACGCTGGCTTCCAGCTGCTTGGCTTCCTTCAGGGTGATGGGCATAGTCCGGTGCCTGATTCGCACCCGGGAAGAGGCTTCATCAATCAGGTCAATAGCCTTGTCCGGCAGGAAACGGTCAGGTATGTACCGTGAGGCTAATTTGGCGGCGGAGCTGAGCGCCTCGTCGCTTATCGTCAGGCGGTGATGTGCCTCATAGCGTTCCTTAACACCGCGCAGAATGGCCAGGGTATCATCCACCGATGGCTCCTCAACCAGGATGGGCTGGAAGCGGCGCTCCAGGGCGGCGTCACGCTCCACATGTTTGCGGTAATCATCAAGGGTGGTAGCGCCGATGCACTGCAGCTCGCCCCTGGCGAGTGACGGTTTAAGGATATTGGCGGCGTCCACGGCACCCTCAGCGGCGCCGGCGCCGATCATGGTATGGAACTCATCGATAAAGAGTATGCAGTTGCCGGCGGTTTTGATTTCATCAATGACTTTCTTAAGCCGTTCCTCAAACTCACCGCGGTACTTGGTGCCGGCCACGAGCGCGCCCATGTCCAGGGTGACCAGGCGCTTGCCTTCCAATGTCTCTGGCACATCACCGGACACAATGCGGTGGGCCAGGCCTTCCACGATGGCGGTCTTGCCCACGCCCGGCTCGCCGATGAGGGCGGGATTGTTCTTGGTGCGGCGGCTCAATATCTGGATTACCCGCTCGATTTCTTTCTGCCGGCCAATGACCGGGTCGAGCTTGCCCGCCCGCGCTGAGGCGGTGAGGTCGATTCCCAGCTGGTCCAGCACCGGTGTGCGGGTGGTGCTGCGGGGCAGCCGGGAACGGGTAGTGGTGCCTTCACTGAGGACATGAGCAATTTCAGTGCGCACCTTTTCCAGGGTGATACCGAAGTTGTCCAGTACGGCGGCGGCTACGCCTCCCCCCTCGCGTAGCAAACCAAGCAAAAGGTGCTCAGTGCCAATGTAATTATGGCCCAGGTTACGGGCTTCATCAATCGCCACCTCAATAACACGCTTAGCGCGGGGGGTAAGGCCGGTCTCACCGGTGGTGGGTTTCTCGCCGCGTCCGATGATGAACTCCACGGCGGAACGCACTTTATTTAAGGCGACTCCCAGATTGACCAGCACCTTGGCGGCAACGCCCTCACCCTCACGTACCAGGCCGAGCAAAATATGCTCGGTGTCAATGTAGTTGTGATTAAGGTGTTCGGCCTCTTCTTGAGCTAAGGTGAGAACCCGGCGAGCGCGCTCTGAAAATTTCTCAAATCGGCTTGCCATAATTGCTCCTTAAGGATGATGCATCCTTGATTTTATTATAGAGCAACCGGAGGCAAAGGTCAAAGAGTAGGGCGGAGGTATTATTAAGCCCCCTGGCGGTGGCATATTTTCCTCAAGGGGTTGTCCCCTCAGTATCGTCTGCGCTGAGGCGTTTCACTTCCGTGTTCGGGATGGGAACGGGTGGGACCACCTCGCTCTAACCACCAGAGGACTTAATAAACTATTTTAGCATAACAATCAGAATAGGAGAAGGACTCAAACTTTAGTCCTAATGAGGATACTAATACCAACTCTGAAGCAGGTCAAGCCCTCGACCATTA
This sequence comes from Chloroflexota bacterium, assembly GCA_030690025.1. Lineage (GTDB taxonomy): Bacteria > Chloroflexota > Dehalococcoidia > Dehalococcoidales > JAUYDJ01 > JAUYDJ01. The sequence goes on from JAUYDJ010000143.1 coordinate 5,575, forward strand.
GTACGGCTAAGCTCAACACATTACTGTGCTTACACACGCCGCCTATCAAGCAGGTGGTCTACCTGCGGTCTTACTCCTTCACCTTGCGGCAAAGGATGGGAGATCTCATCTTGGGGTGGGCTTCGCACTTAGATGCTTTCAGCGCTTATCCCCTCCAGACATAGCTACCCAGCGATGCCCCTGGCGGGACAACTGGCACACCAGAGGTCTGTCCCTCTCGGTCCTCTCGTACTAGAGAGAGCTCCCCTCAAATCTCCAACGCCCACAACGGATAGAGACCGACCTGTCTCACGACGGTCTGAACCCAGCTCGCGTACCGCTTTAACCGGCGAACAGCCGGACCCTTGGGACCTGCTTCAGCCCCAGGATGCGACGAGCCGACATCGAGGTGCCAAACCTTGCCGTCGATGTGAACTCTTGGGCAAGATAAGCCTGTTATCCCCGGGGTAGCTTTTATCCGTTAAGCCACGGCCCTTCCACTTGGTGCCGTAGGATCAC
>JAUYDJ010000179.1 GCA_030690025.1 Chloroflexota bacterium
CTCGATTTCTGTTCAGCCCAGCTGGTGAGAACCTGGCTCTGCTTCATTCTCTGCCAGATGTGCGGTAAAGGTTCTTTGGCGGCATTCCCGAAGGTCAACTGAGGTGGGCAAAACATGCAGGGCCTGACACTGCCATCGGTCTGAATATATAGCGAGCAGGAAGCGGCACATCCTTCTACTTCTGGTACTGTGATGCCGCTATCGGTGCTGCTGAGGGAAAAGCCGTGCTTTTTGGATAGATTCCAGAGAAATGGTTCATCATAGAAGATGTCCACGCTAGTGGGAAGGCTGTATATCTCTCTGGTTGCTTCTTCATGCTCCTTCGGACTAAGCGCGTATTGCTGGTAATATGACTGGGAGTCGGCATCACCGCCGAAAGGCTTGAGCGGCAGAAATATGGCTCTTTTCCCCCCGAGGCTTTCGGTGAGCCGGATGAGGTCCTTAATCTGTCCCAGAGTGAGTTTGGTCAAGACAGTGGTGATTCCGTGAAAAATACCCAGGTCGGCACAGCGTGCTGCCCACTTCTTGGCGGTTTCAAATTTCGCTCCCCTCTTTACGTATTCATAGTCCTCGGCATCGGCACTATCAATGCTGAAAAGGACCTTGGGGGAAAAGGACGCCAGTTCCTGTAATCTCTTCTCGGTAAAAGCGTTACCATTGGTTATCACGAATATATCAATGCCGGCTTGGTGCAACATTCCGCCAATCTGGGGCAGGTCTTTCCGCAGCAGTGGTTCTCCGCCCTCTAGTATCACCCACTTCGGCGCCAGGCTGATGATGTCCCTGGCCACGCCGATTGCCTCATCGTGCGTCAGTTCTCCCTCTTCCATCCCAACGCAGTGGCGGCAGTTGAGGTTACAGGCGCGGGTAATTGCCCAGTCTACGTATATTGGAGAGTTCATACCCTTTCCTTCCAGTAAATATAATCAGTGACGGAACCTTCAGCCTTGTCTATCATCATGTACGTCACCAGCGGGTGGTAACGCCCTCCATACAGGCCGTTACCCACCATGGCGTAGCCCTGTGCGGCCGCTTTGCTCCGGTTCGAAAGCGTAGGCAGCGGGCTCACTGCGTAGCCAAGCTCTTCCAGACGGAGCTTGAGAGGACGGTAGATGTTTTCATACCCGGTCAACCGCCCTGAGAGATAGACTTCACGGCTATCCAGTAGCGCCTGCTGGCTGCATATGGCAAAGAGAATACCTTCAACAAAGGCATTAAAAGCCTCGGGGTATGATTCCTGGGTAAAGTCTTCTATCGGAAGGCCAAGCTTGTTAGCCAGTTGGCTGGCACCTCCCTGGAAAAGCAGGGTCTTTTCGAAGCCTCCGACGAGGTAGGCGATTTCACCGTCCATGGCTCCGGCATTGACGAAGCCCGGCCCGGGGAATAGCGTGCCGCCGATGCCGTTTATTATTCTGCCTTTGTCTATGGTAATGGCGGAATTATATCCTCCGCCGAGCTCAACCACGACATGGCTGACCTCTGCATAGCTCACGCCCTTCTTCCGGGATACCATTTCCACAGAGAGGGCACCAATGCACATCTTGTCGGCCGTGCCCATGTCTATCTTGTTGAATTTCCGCCACCGGGGGACAGTGGGTAGCTGGATTATTCCTGGTACGAAAAGAATATCCGAATTACCTTCTTTTACTATGCTGAAGAACTTCTTCATCCCGTCGAGTACCGGCACGTTCTCCCCCTCGCGCACCAGGGTGAGCTCAAACATCTCTTTCTGGCTGAGTTCGTTAAAGTGGCGGTTGGGGAGCCCATAGCCGGAGGGGGCAATGATAGCCATCGGTTTCAGGCGCAGGCATGTCTCCGCCATCTCTTCCGGTCTTTCGGCAACCACACTTGATGGTATGCTATCCTCAAATGTCACTTTATCGTCATCGAGCAGGCATAGGTCAAAAGAAACTGTCCCCGGGTCAATACCTAATATCTTCATATCACCTATCACTTCCTAATTGATTTGATTATGTTTACTTTATGGCAAACACCTGAATCAAAAGCCCTAAGGATAAATCGCCAGCGCTTCAATGCCCATCGTCTCCGGGAAGCCCAGCATCAGGTTCATGTTCTGGATGGCCTGCCCGGCCGCGCCCTTGATAAGGTTATCCAGGCAGCTAATCACAATGAGCCGCCCGGTGCGTTGGTCGATGGTAGGGTGGACCAGGCACAGGTTGCTCCCCCAGGTGTGCTTGGTGTGGGGTGGGGCATCCGTCACGCGCACAAAAGGCTCACCTTTATAGAAGTCGAGGTAGAGCTGCTTTAATTGTTTCTCGCCGTCTTTTCCCGACGGCAGCTTGCCGGGAATAAGCGGCGCGTAGACTGTGCTCAGTATGCCGCGCGTCATCGGGACGAGGTGCGGCACAAAGGTCACGGATGGCGTCTTTCCGGCCAGGTAGCCCAGTTCCTGCACAATCTCGGGTAGATGGCGGTGTCCGCCCAGGGAATAGGCGGTGACATCCTCATTGACCTCGGAGTAGTGGGTCTGCAGGCTCAGGCTGCGCCCCGCTCCGGATACCCCCGATTTGCTGTCCACGATGATATCCGGCTTGACCAGGCCCGACTTAAGCGCCGGGGCCAGGGCCAG
>JAUYDJ010000235.1 GCA_030690025.1 Chloroflexota bacterium
CGAAGTACGGGACTATCTCCAAACAGATGGCCGAAATTGGTGAGCGGCGAATTGTGCTTGCCCGCGAGATGGCGCAGCGCATTGACCGTCTGATGGCCGAGGGTAAGCTGGAAGAGGCGCTGCCGCGCCTGAAGCCGGAAGTCGACCGCATCAACAATTTCCCGGTGAGTGAGAAGCTCCAGTTGGAGCTGCCGCTGGGGCTGGTCAAACTGAAGCCCTGGCGCCCGCTGTGGGACTGGGTGAGGAGAAGATAAGAAAGAGGCGCAGTCCCACTCTTTTGATGACCTCCGGTTGTTCTTCCGAAGCTAAATGGTGCTGGGGACAGTTCCCGAATTGCTTTTTGAGATGAAGCAACTAATTCCCGCTTTGCAGCAACTAATCGTCTTCTATTCTGGATAAGTGCGTTATATTCCGTCCTAAGTTCCAAAATCCGGGTTTATTAGGTTAATAAAAGTACCTACGGCGCATTCGAGGTCTTCACATTCAAATTCACGCTTATATGACCATTTACCATTTTTCTTAGTTACTCTATCGATTATGTATGGTGGGCCGTTTTGAAGTCCTTTTTCTGTCGGTGCCCAAATGTCATGATAACAACCCGAAGGGTCATCACCCTCAGATAAAAGTATGTAATTATTCTCTTTGTCAATGTAACCGACGGGCACTCTTTGCTCGGGGTGATAACCCCATGTTGGTTTTGCAACTGGCTTGCACATCTGTTATTGCGAACCTCCTTCCAGATATTCAGGGGAAAACCGCGTATTCATAGCTCAATAGGAGTACCGGACTAAAACCCAACCCTTGTCGCAACCTGAGGGACATTTCACTACCTTATCGCCCTTGCATTCTGGGCACTCTATCGTTCTTTGCCATGGCATCCTCCCATCCCACCATCCTCTTGAGGAATCTGAGATGTAGCCTTTGCCGCGACAGGTCGGACACTTAATTATTCCCGTGCCGCCACATTCTGAGCATTTTTCTTGTCGGATTTCTTCATGTACTGGGGCACTGGTCGTATCTACTCGTTGTTCACGCAAATCAAACCTGCAATGGCTACAGTAGTTATCATACCTTTTACTGGCTCTCCGCATTTCGGACATCTGACCATTTTTATATCCTCCTATTTTATATTCGATAATATTCATGATACTCCAATGTTAGCCTTTTTCTCATTTTTTGACAAACTTCGTGTCTAATTTGAGCGTAACCCCTAATTAAAAAACACAAGCAAGGACAGGTTGGCAGTCCGTGTTATTGAAGAAGGGTAATATAATTACCCATCGGTGCATTCAAACGATGCAATGCTTTTGGGAGTGAGAGTCTATTCGAAGCTAGTTTAAGGTAATATCATTACCTTAATGGTGGGCCTAAAGGGACTCGAACCGCACAAAATAGCTTAGATTGCCGCAGCGCAGTATTGCAAAGAATGTTTCAATTGGGTGTTGAATAGATTTGTTTGGTGAGGCAAACTCATTCTCGGATATCGCAGACCGTAGAGATTGCTTCGTCGTCCCGACTTCATCGGGACTCCTCGCAATGACAAATAGTGCTTTTACCTTTTATACTTCCAGGTCGTGCCGCCGGAGGCATCCTCCAGGACGATATTTAGCTCGGCGAGCTTGTTCCGTATCTCATCGGCCAGCTTGAACTGTTTGGCTTCACGGAGTTTATTGCGGATGGCGATGGCGGCGGCAATGCTGCTCACGGAACTCTCGCTCAACTTCTCCAGGGCAGCCAGTGTCTCGTCAGAGTCCTTACGGTCGTCTTTAGCCAGGCGGTCGCGGAGCGCGGCCAGGGTATCCCAGTAAACGCCGTTGCTCCGGCCCAGCGCCGACCAGTCAGCCTTGATTTTCTCAAAGTAAGGGCGGGAACCGGCATCCTGGATAAGCTGCTTATTGAGAGAAACGAGCATGCTGTTGTAGGCATCCCAGTCCTTTTCCAGCTGTTTCAGGCTGTCCTTGAGCTTATCACGGAGCTCAGTGATATTGTTGTTCTGGTGCAGGTCCTGCACTTCCTTGTATAGTTTGGCTTCAAAGGACAGCTCCTCGGGTATGGTAAGGGTCAGGCCTAACACGCTAGCCATGTCTAAGAACATCCTTTGCGCGCCGATAATAGTGTGGCCTTCGTCAGTTTCCCGGTTGATTTCACGACTCAAGTCGAACAATGCGGCTAATGCCTGGGCACTATTAAAATCGTCATCCATCGCGTCGATAAATCGTTGGCGGTATGGTTTAATAACCCTCTCTCCGTAAATCTGAGTTTTTCCCTGCATCTGGGCTGCCTGGCGTAAACGCTCCGCCCCGCGCTGGGCTGCCTCTAGCGCCGCCTCGGAGTAGGTGAGGGGGCTGCGGTAGTGGGAGCTCAGGATGAAGATGCGGATGGCATCGGCGCTGTACTTGCGCAGGGCGTCTTTGATGGTCACCAGGTTGCCCAGCGACTTGCTCATTTTCTCCTCGCCGAACTGGAGCAGGCCGTTGTGCAGCCAGTATTTAACGAAGGGCTTTACGCCGGTGAAGCTCTCCGACTGCGCCAGCTCGTTCTGATGGTGGGGGAAAATAAGGTCCTGCCCGCCGCCGTGGATGTCGAGCTGGTTGCCCAGGTACTTGAGGGACATGGCGCTGCACTCGATGTGCCAGCCGGGCCGGCCCGGGCCCCAGGGACTGGGCCAGGACGGCTCGCCGGGCTTGACTGCCTTCCACAGGGCAAAGTCCATGGGGTGCTCTTTTTCCTCGCCGGGTTCGATACGGGCACCGGCCATCATGGGCTCCAGGGTGCGGTGCGCCAGCTTCCCGTAATCGGCATCACTTCTCACCCGGAAATAGACGCTGCCCTGTACCGGATAGGCGTGACCTTTGGCGACCAGACCCTCCACTATCTCGATAATCTTCGGTATTTCCTCAGTCGCCCGGGGATAAACGTCCGCCCGCTCGATGTTGAGGCTGGCCATGTCCTGGAAGAAGCTATTGATGAACTTTTCGGCTAGCTCACCGGCGGAAATGCCGAGCTTGTTGGCGCGGGCGATAATCTTATCGTCGATGTCGGTAATATTCTGCACGTACCTGACCTTGTAGCCGCGGTAGCGGAGGTAGCGCCGGATAACATCGAAGATGATATAGCTCATGGCATGGCCGATGTGGGAGTCATCATAGGGAGTGACGCCGCAGACGTACATCCTGACCTCGCTGCCCGGCGGCAGGAACTCCTCCTTCTGTCCGGAGAGGGTGTTGTGGACTTTCATTACTTGCTCCCTTCGGCCAGACGCTTTTCCAGCTCGGCGATTCTTCTTTCCAGGCACTCCAGCCGTTCCCAGACCGGGTCGGGCAGTCTCTCGACGGTATCCGTGTCCGGGTTCCTGACCTCGGTGACCCGCCCGGGTACGCCGACTACGGTGGCGTTGGCCGGCGCCGAACTCACTACCACCGACCCCGCTCCAATCTTGGTGTTGTCGCCGATGGTAATAGCGCCGATGAGCTTAGCGCCCACGCCGACGAGCACATTGTTGCCGAGCGTGGGGTGGCGCTTGGCACGCTGGTGGCTGGTGCCGCCCAGGGTGACGCCCTGGTACATGACCACGTTGTTGCCAATCTCCGCGGTCTCCCCGATGACTACCCCCATGCCGTGGTCGATGAAGAACCCCTCCCCGATTTTGGCGCCGGGGTGGATTTCAATGCCGGTTAGAAAACGGCTGACGTGGGATATCAGGCGGGGCAGCAGCGGGATGTGCCAGCAGTAGAGGGTATGGGCTAAACGGTGAAACTGCCGGGCATGAAACCCGGGATAGGCCAGCCATATCTCCAGAATATTGGTGGCCGCCGGGTCATTACGGTAAATAGCTTGAATATCTTTTCTAAT
>JAUYDJ010000052.1 GCA_030690025.1 Chloroflexota bacterium
TATCGATACCGAATCTCTCGACGGGCGCAGCCATGTCGACATTGCCCGCCAGGCTATCAAGGGCGGCGCCAGGGTTATCCAGCTGCGCGATAAGACCACCAGCAAGAAAGACCTGCTGCGCATCGCCGCAGAGCTTAAAAAGCTGTGCGCCGGGCATAATGTCCTTTTCATCGTTAATGACTACCTTGACCTGGCGCTGGCGGTTGATGCCGATGGTCTGCACCTGGGACAGGATGACCTGCCGGTAGCCGCCGCCCGCAAACTGCTGCCCCTGGACAAAGTCCTGGGTTGCTCGGCGGTCACCGTTGCTGAGGCAATCGCCGCCCAGGCGGACGGGGCCGACTATATCGCCGTCGGCTCAATCTACCCCACCGCCACCAAGGAGGCGGTCAAGGTAGTCGGGCTGGAAAGGCTACGCCAGATAAGAAAAGCGGTGACGCTGCCCATAGTCGCTATTGGCGGCATTAGCCGGGAAAACGCCGCCGCGGTGATGGCCGCCGGCGCTGACTCTGTTGCCGTCATCAGCGCCGTGCTTAAGGCCACCGCTCCCGAAGCCGCCGCGCGGCAAATCGCCGCCGCACTTGAATCAGGAAGGTAGAAGAATGCCCGATAATCTGGATACTATTGCCAATCAAATCCGGCAGGAATTCACTGCCAAAGACGCCGCCCGGGAGAAGGTGCTGCCTTCCTGCCGTGACGTAATCCGCTACGCCAGCCAGATTATCCGCGCCGTGCACCGGCAGGAGTTTGACCAGGCGGCCGGCCTGCTTGGGTCAGCCCGTAACCTGCTCGATGAAATTGAGCAAATTGCCGCTGAATACCCCGAGCTGCGCTACACCGGCCTGGTCAGGGATGCGCAGAAGGAGTTTACCGAAGCCAACGCTACCCTGGCCCTTATCACCAGGAAGCCGCTCCCCACTCCGGCTGACCTGCGGGTTGACAGCGCCGCCTACCTCAACGGGCTGGCTGAAGCCGCCAGCGAAATGAGGCGCTACATGCTGGACAGCCTGCGTCGTGGAGACCTCTCCCGGGGCGAAGAACTGCTAACCGCTATGGACGACATTTACAGTGTTCTGGTTACCATGGACTTTCCCGATGCCGTAACCGGTGGGCTGCGCCACACCACCGACGCTCTCCGTGGCGTCCTAGAAAGGACACGAAGTGACTTGACCTTGACCATAAGGCAGCAAGACCTGGAGGAAAAACTGAAAACTTTTGAGATTTCGACGCTAAAGCCAAAGGAGGAAACGTGATTCCTATTTTCTGGGTAGTTCCCGCAGCAGGTATCATCGGCGTGCTCTTTGCCCTGTTCATGGCCCGGGATATACTGAAGCGCTCGCCGGGAACGCCAAAAATGGCCGAGATTGGCGGCATGATTTATGAGGGCGCCCGTGCGTTCCTTAAGCGCCAGTACACCACCATTGGCTGGCTGTCAATCGTCGTGGCTATCGTTATCGGTGCTCTGGTGGGGTTTCTGGGCGGTCACCGCGGCATAGAGGGTATGACTGCCTTCGGCATCGGCTGGCGCACCGGGGTGGCCTTCATTACTGGCGCTTTTTTCTCCGGTTTCTCCGGCTTCATCGGCATGATTGTAGCCGTAAAAGCTAACGCCCGTTGTGCCGCCGCTTCCCAGCAGAGCCTGAGCGAAGCCGTCAAAGTGGCGCTGCGCGGTGGCGCTGTCCCCGGTTTTCTTATTGTCGCCCTGAGCCTGCTGGGCGTAACCGGTATCTACTTCGCCTACGGCGGTGCCAGCAACCCCGGCATCGCGCCTCACCTGATTGTCGGTTTCGGTTTCGGTGCCAGCTTTGTCGCCCTTTTCGCCCAGCTCGGCGGCGGTATCTACACCAAGGCCGCCGATATGGGCGCCGACCTGGTGGGTAAGATTGAAGCGGGCATTCCCGAAGATGACCCGCGCAATGCCGCCGTCATTGCCGACCTGGTGGGCGATAACGTGGGTGATTGCGCCGGCCGCGGCGCCGACCTTTTTGAGTCCACCGTCGCCGAAAACATCGGCGCCATGATACTGGGTATTGCTATCTATGCCATGACCCAGAACGTCGCCTGGATCCTCTTTCCGCTGGTGGTGCGCGCCTTCGGCATTATTGCCAGCATGATTGGCATACTCGCGGTGCGCATCCGCGGTGAAGAAAACCCGATGAACGCGCTTAACCGGGGCTACTACGTAGCGGTCGCATTGTCCATTGTTGGCATGTTTATAACCGTGCTCGCCATGCTGCCTATCGAGGGCGGCAAATGGCTGTGGCTCTTCGTCGCCGGCGCCATCGGTATTCTTACCAGCGTGGTGGTGGTATTCATCACCCAGTACTACACTGAAGGCAGATTCCGACCGGTCAGGTCCATCGTCAATGCCTCCAAGACCGGTCCGGCCACCAATATTGTCACCGGTATCTCGGTAGGCTTTGAGTCCACCGTAGCCACTGCGTTTACCATCGCCGCGGCGCTGCTGCTGTCTTACTGGATGGGTAGCATGACCGGCCTGCCCGGTGGTGCCGCTTTTGGCACGGCGGTAGCCACGATGGGTATGCTGATGACCTGTCCCTTTATCCTGTCCGAAGATACCTTCGGGCCAATAACTGACAACGCTAATGGCATTAACCAAATGTCCGGTGCCGGCAAAGAGATACGCCGCATCACCGACCGTCTTGATGCCGTGGGCAATACCACCAAGGCGTTGACCAAGGGTTATGCCATGGTCTCCGCCGGCCTGGCGGCTTTCCTCCTATTCCAGGCTTATCTGGATAGGGTCGCTTTCCTGCGCGGCCTGAAGGTCTACGATGTAGTGAACCTGGCCCGGGTGGAGGTCTTTGTAGGCGCTCTCCTTGCCGTTGCCCTGGTATTTCTGTTCAGCTCCTGGGCTATCCGGGCCGTCAGTCTTACCGCCGGCAAGATTATCGAAGAGGTGCGGCGCCAGTTCCGCGAGTTCCCCGGCATTCTTACCGGTGAGACAAGACCTGATTACGCCAAAGCGGTTGATATCACTACACGCGCCGCGCTCTCCGGCATGATAGCGCCGGGTCTGCTGCCGGTGCTGGCACCGGTGGTTATCGGCGTGCTCTTCCGGCTTTCTCCGCAATATGATTCGGCCATGGTGGTGGCGGCCTTACTGATGGTAGGCACGATTGGCGGTATTCTGATGGCTTCCTTCATGAACAACAGTGGTGGGGCCTGGGATAATGCCAAGAAATACATTGAAGATAATCAGCTCAAAGACGAAAAAGGCAACGTCCTGGGTAAAGGTTCGTTCGCCCATGCCGCCGCCGTGGTCGGCGATACCATCGGCGACCCATTCAAAGATACCGCCGGGCCGTCACTGCACGTGCTGGTTAAACTGCTGGCGACCATAACCCTGGTAATGGTGCCACTGTTTATCTAAGAGTCGTTTTTTGCTTGATGGAAGGATTTACTAAAGTCTACGAACCTATCTGTCCCCCTTCCCTTAAAAAGGGAAGGGGGAGTGTAACCTAGAGAGGGGCTTCGCCCCTCTCTATAAATCTCTTCCCGATACCATCGGGATAAAGGGGGTGAGGTTAATACCCCAAGAGCGACAAGGCGTAAATCAAAAACGAACGATACCTATCTGAGGAAGGGATTGCTCATACGCTCAGCGCCAATGGTGGTCTTGGGACCATGCCCGGGATAAACGATGGTCCCGTCAGGCAATGGCATGAGCTTGTTGTGAATGGCCTGCATTAGCTGGTCATAGCTGCCACCGGGGAAATCCGTCCGGCCAATACTGAACTGGAAGAGGGTATCCCCGGTGAAGACCACCCCTTCCCCCAGGAGGCAGATGCCGCCCGGGGTATGGCCCGGGGTATGCAGCACGGCAAAATGCAGGCCATCGGTATCCAGACTGTCTCCCTCTTCGAGTAACCTATCCGGGGCAGGCGGCGCGGGATAGTCCAGGCCGAATTGCTCGCCCAGCGACCGGTACTGTCCCCGCAGGGCTTCAGATTCCGCTTTGTGCATGGCCACCGGCGCGCCGGTGGCCTCTTTCACTTCTTTCAGTGCGCCAACGTGGTCGATATGCCCGTGTGTCAGGACGATAAGTTTTATGTCAATTTTTGCGTCCTTGACCATCTTCAGGATATCTTTGGCTTCCGCCCCCGGGTCGATAATCATCCCAGACTTCGTCGCCTCCGCGCCGACCACATAGCAGTTAGTGTCAAACGGCCCCACCACTAGAGTCTTTATAATCACGGAACACCCTTCTTTCCAGTCCTGCAATGCAGGTAATACAGTTTTATATTCTATCATCAAGTCAAACGGCGGACAAGAAAAGCGCAGACTGGTAAGGCATCATTTGCACTTGGTTGCTGTGTCATTGCGAGCGTAGCGAAGCAATCCCCGGATCGAAGTTTGAGATTGCTTCGAGGGCTTCCGCCCTCTCGCAATGACAGGTTTAAGATAGCAGCAACCCAAAACCGAAGAGAACCATTGGAAAGCCGGTTTCACAAATCAGCGGGGCAAATGATACAATAGCTGGAGTGGCTAATTGTAACCAGCCGTTCCTGTATCTATGACTGAATCTTTAACTCCTATCATCGTTGGTCTCCTGATAATATTTCTGGCGGGCATAACCCAGGGCTTGACCGGCTTTGGTTTTGCCCTGGTTTCCGTCCCCATCCTGATAATGTTTCTCTCCCCCAAAGCCGTGGTGCCCATAGTCATTATGGACAGCATCGCCATTAACGTGATGATTCTGTTCGAGGCCAGAAAATGGCTGGATTTAAGGAGAATCTGGCCCCTGATAGTGGCCAGCATCATCGGGCTGCCGGTGGGCACTTATCTGCTGGTGGTGCTGAATGTCAGCGTACTAAAGATACTGATTGGCGTAATAACCATCCCCTTTGCCATAGCCTTGATGCTGGGATTCAAGAAGGAAATCAGAAATGAAAAACTGGCGCTCTCGCTGATTGGGCTGCTCGCCGGGGTACTGAACGCCAGTACCTCGCTATCCGGCCCGCCCATCATCCTGTTCCTCATCAACCAGGGAGTGGAGAAGCTGGTTTTCCGGGCTAACCTGGTCGCCTATTTCATGGTGCTGGCGGTGGCCACCACCGCCGCTCTGGCCGTGGGTGGCGTAGTAACCGGGGCGGTTATCAAATACTCCCTCTGGTTTTTGCCCGCCGCCATCCTGGGGACCTTGGTCGGCATGAGGCTTGCCCACCGGGTCAATGAAAAGGTATTCCGCAACGCCGCGCTTATCATTGTCACCATAGCCGCCCTGGCATCAGTGGCTTCCGGCTTCGGCCTATATTGAGTCATCTCCAGTTATTCCTAAGCTGCTATAATAAGGGCGTGCGCATGGTAACTCTTCGCTTCATCATGGCCGTGGTCAGCATTATGCTGCAGGAAGCGGCCATAGCCATACTGGTGCTCTACGGTCTGCCCGAATTCGGAGTGCGTCTGCCGGTGGGCGGGCTCATCGGGCTAATGGCGGCATGGCTTCTCGTTAGCTCGTTCCTCTATCAAATTGGCAGCCGCGCCCTGAGCCAGAGACCATATATTACCCTGCCCAATATGGTCGGCGGCAAAGGTAAAGTGGTCAGCCCGCTCATCCCGGACGGGCTGGTCAGCATTAAGGGTGAGCTCTGGATAGCCAGGTCAGCTGGCAAGAAGCTGGACGTTGGCGCCGAGGTCATCGCGGTTGAGCAGGACGGACTCAAGCTGGTGGTCCGGGAAATCACCAAAGATGAGACCGAGTAATACCTAGCTTGCGGGTTCGCGGCGCGGGTAGACAAAAGAGACAACCAGCAGGACCAAGCCGGCAATGGCCGCACCCAAGCTGAACATTTCCAGTGGCGATACGAGGTCGGCAAGCACCTGCGTGAGCCAGGTCTGAAACTGGACGGGGACAAGCCCGGCTAGCTGCGGCAGGCCAAGATTCTTCCCCAGCATCACACCGGCATACTCAACTACTCCGTAGCTGAAGAAGACACTACCCAGGCTGCGGCTGGCGCTCCTTACTTGATGATGAATAAGGACTATGCCCAGCACCAGCAGCAGCATGAGGCCAATCAAGGCATTATAACTGAGCTGCACATAGCCGATATACTGTTTTACCTGTTCTAGCTGTGCCCGGACATCCGTGCCCAGCGAGTCCAGCCCGAAGCGGTAAGTAGTGGGTATTTGCCCGGCATACTGGTCGAAGAGCTGGTTGAAATACTGCTGGAGCATCGCCGGCGGTATGGAAGCCAACTCCGGCGGGGGCGACTTTGATACGGCATCCCACAGCCGGCTCTTCAGGTCGGCCTTCAGCGGCCCCAAGTCAACCGATAAATTCAGGGTAGAGCTTTTGCCCAGGAAGTAGTCGTAGCCAGTATAAACAGCGCTGTCTACCTGCTGCTTTAGCCACGGCCCGGAGTTAGCCAGGGTATCATCTATGGGCTTGGCCATCCATTGCGGCAGTTGCGCGCCGAACTGCTCTTTGACCAGGTCTCTGGCGAGTGAGGCGACATCGAGCTTGTTCACCTCCCTGACCACGAAGTCGGGGTTAAGCAGGGTGCTGTGCAGCATGAACACCAGCCCGAAGATGGACAGGGACAGGAAAAGCAGGAAGCCCATCAGAGAAAGCGCCAGTCCCTTCAGGAATTTCATTCGATACCTCTTTTCCGCAACATAGCTCGATATTACTCCCCGAATCAGCTCCTGTCAATCCGACTTTAGTTACCGTGATCCGTGAATTTAGACGTGATGCGGGCACGACTTAGATATGGTAAGATATCACCCAG
>JAUYDJ010000063.1 GCA_030690025.1 Chloroflexota bacterium
AACAGTAGGACTGACATTTTCCCTTGACAGCAACAGGCGAATGGCTCAGTTTCCAACCGTTGCGTCCATCGCCATCGGGGACTTGAACCAGGAGGCCGTTGCTTGTGACGGCTCAAGTCCCTGTGCATCCCATTGTGACTTCAAGCAACGTGTCAATCGGGTGCGGTAAAGTCGTGCTTGGTGAGCCGTGAGAGTCTCGAACCTTCGACCACCTGATTAAAGGTAAGAAGCAGATCTGTCGTTAGATTACTCCACGTGACGTTAAGTGTTTCTTGGTTTGTCACCTCTGAGGTTTCCGTGTCTGGCAGTGGTGTTCTGGGTAGCTTCTACCGGGCGATGGAACTATTAAAATATGGGCTATCGACATATGTAACTATTGACAAATGCCAATAATTGGTTTAGGATGCACACATGGGAGTATAGGATCTAGCCAAATATCCCCATAGACGCTTAATCGCGAAAGAGCCTTCTTATAGGTTCCAGGACCATCGTAGCTAGAGGGGGTCTGTATAGATGCTAATTGATGACAGGCTGAGACGGGGTGCGATTTGGGCCCGCGTCTCAACCGAAGGACAGCAAGAAACCTCGATCCCAAGCCAGATAAGTCGGTGCAGAGAGAAGCTTGAATCAGCTGGCTACACCGTTATCCATACTATCCAGACTCATTGGACATCTCTTGACCTTTACTCATGTCCCCAATTCCAGGAATTGCGTAGCCTTATCCTGAACAAGGAGATCGATGGGCTAGCTATTTTTGACCGCGATAGACTAGACGCCAAAGGGTTGCAGAGATTAGTGTTTCTAGCTGAGTGCCGCGAATCCGGGGTGCAACTATTGATCTGTCAAGGGCCTTCAATAATAAATGAGCCTGAGGGTCAACTGGTGGAGCTAGCCTTGGCGATCGGTAAGGAAAGAAGCGTGCTTCGGACTAGTCAGGGCTCCAGAGACGGTTTGTACGACCGAGCGGTAAAAAGGCGTCTGCCGACTTCACATCATAAGCTCTACGGATATCGTTGGGAAGGTGACCAACGTTTGGTACCAAACGAAGACTATCCAGCTGTGAAACTTATTTTTGAAATGGCCCTTTCCGGCAGCGGATACCATGGCATTGTTTTGGAACTTAAACGCCGGGGGATCTTGAGCCCCGCGGGCAGGCCAGAATGGAATAAAGCCGTCTTATCAGCCCTACTTCACAACCCAACCTACACGGGAAAGTACTTTGCTCTAAAGAAGAAAGCAGTCGCGCCAGATAAGCGCCGAGGTAACACCTACGGAAACTCCTCATGCCGCAAATTACCACTTGATCAGTGCCACTATATAAAGGAAATTGAAATTGTCGACCCACCAATAACCTGGTCGCAAAGAGAGACCATTCTCAATCAGATTGCAATACACATGAAGCTAGCTCAACGGAATGCTAAACGTGACTATCTGCTACGTGGCTTCATAGAATGTCCGACCCACACTGGAGTTAAAGGTGAGCCCCGGAAATACCATGGAACTCCCAAACGAGACACCTACTGTTATGTTTGCCCGGTCGGAAAGTGCGCCAAGCCCTTCCTGAACGGTCCTGAGCTAGAGGAGGTTGTAAAGGGCATTATTGTAGGCATTTTGATCAGACAGCCTGAAGATTCGTGGAATAAGGCTCTTAGTCCAAAGACAGCAGATGCAACTCGTAAACAGATGTTCGGTGAACTTGACAAACTGAGACGCAGGCGGGAGGCTAATCTCGACAAGTTAGTGAAACTGGAGGAGCGTGTCCTGTCCGGGACAACAGAAGAAGAAGTCGCATCGCGACTAAGGCAGACATTAAGAGCAGAGCAGACATGGATCAATAGTGAGGAGACGGCCAAACGGGATCAACTGGCGCAACTCGGTAAGGAAGAAGAAGCCGCTCGCGCCATATCAGATCTTCGGAATCGCATGGCGACAAATCTGGTCTTCGACCATCTTGGAGTACAACAGTGGCGCGATATCTTAACCACACTGAACGTCAAGATTCACCCCCGCGTAAGAGAGGAGAAACTGCAATTCTTTGAAGAGTTGATGGCACGGGTTGGAATCTACCCCTCAGGGGACCTCCTCGGCATGTATGGATTGAAGAGTCTGCATTTGCAATTTATTAGGGAAAAACCCTATCCTGACGCACAATCGTGGCTTGATTCGTACGAAAAGAGGAAAGTCAAAGAACTAACTATGGCGGACATCGACATTCAAATGGCTATAGCAATTAGTCCGAAATCGGTTATGAACCCATCAGAACTACCGGCAGGGAATGTTTCCAATGTAGCGACGATTGCATTAATCGACCCTGGGCGCGGCTGATGGTGATAACGCGGTCTTCCAGGGGCTGGCGCAGTGTTTCCAGCAGCGAATGACCGAACTCAGGCAGCTCATCGAGGAAAAGCACGCCGCGGTGGCTGAGACTGATTTCACCGGGCCGGGGCCAGTGTCCGCCGCCCACCAGCCCCGCGTTGGAGATGGTGTAGTGAGGGGAGCGGAAGGGACGCTGCCTCATCAGGGGCGTATCCGAAGGCAGCAGGCCGCTGACACTGTATATCTTGGTGACCTCCAGGGTTTCGTCATCGGTCATGGGCGGCAGAACGGACGGCAGCGAGCGCGCCAGCAGCGTTTTACCGCTGCCCGGCGGCCCCATCATGATAATATTATGCGCCCCCGCCGCGGCTACCTCCAGGGCCCGCTTGACGTGCTCCTGTCCCTTAACATAGGCCAGGTCGCAGACCGCGATGGGCAGCGGCGTGTCATCGGGGGTGGCTTCGGAGTGGTACTCGGCGATTGTCTTATCGCCGCGAAAATGGCTGACCAGTTGGGTTAGCGATTCGGCGGGAATGATTTTGATGCCTTTTATGAGTGAAGCCTCTTTGACATCGGCGGCAGGCACAATTACGGTGGACAGACCTTTCTGGTGGGCCAGGGAGACCATGGGCAGCATGCCCCTGGTATGGCGCAGCGTCCCGTCCAGTGAAAGCTCGCCCAGGATAACCGTCTGGGAAACATCAGCGCTGATTTGCTCCGAGCTGAGCAGAATGCCCACGGCGATGGGCAAGTCATAGGCGGGGCCGGCTTTCTTGAGGTCGGCGGGAGCCAGGTTGACCACGATGCGCTTCATGGGGAAGGCGCAGCCGGAGTTACGGATGGCCGCTCTTACCCTCTCCCGCGCTTCCTGGACGGCGGCGTCAGGCAGCCCGACAACGGTGAATAGAGGCAGACCTGGGGAGATGTCTACCTCGACCTCAACAATAACCCCCTCAAGCCCCACCACGGCGCAGCTGATTACCTTGGCTAGCATAAATTATCTTATACTATAGCATAAACGAGAGGGCTGGGGTAATGCGGTCTCGTCCTTGAGAGGGACATCCCGCGAAACTCGCAGAAAGGTCTTCGAATCCCCCGTTTAGCGTGATGCTCTCCTGCCGGGTAATCGCCCTCAATCTCCCACCATCTCCGCCGACTTCTTCCAGCGCAGCCACAGCATCACAGCGGTCAGCACCAGTGCAATCACGGAGGCATACATTTCCAGTTGCACAGCCGTCAGAATGCGCGTTTGCAGCAAGACGGCGCCATAGTTCAGTAAGCCATGCAGAAAAGCAGCCAGCAGGTAAAACTTCCATCCCCAGCCCCTGGCCAGGCCGTATCCGGCCAGTGCTGAAGCGGCAATATGAAAAGCTACGGCAGCAAAGCGTTCCCAGAAGGGCAACAGTGCCACCAGTCCGGCTTTCTCGATGGCTTGCCAGGTGAAGCCAGCGGCGAATACGGTGTTAAGGGCCCACACCGCCTCAAAAATGCCAAATGCGGCTCCGGCTACCGCCCCTAATATCAGTCCCATCCGGGGAGATATGTCCCTGTAGTTGCGGTTCCACCAGACAACCACCGGCACCAATTTGGCACCTTCCTGGACAAGGCCGCTGAGCAGTATCTGCGGTATGGCGGCGAGCAAGAGCCATTGCATAACAGTCTGTTGACCCAGAAAATCGACCAGCGCCTGTCCGGTCCAACCCTGGAGTGGGATTTGCACCAGGGCAATCGCTGCCCAGGTCAGCACGGCGCTGAAGGGCACTATCCACCATAGCCCGAATTTACGGAACAGGGGCGGCCAGTAAAAGCTGAGCCAGAATGCGCCAAAGACAATACTCAGTCCAATTCCCCAGAGCAGCCCGGTGGCGGTTAGGTTGGGGAAGACGAAACCGGAAATAAAGAACTTGAGCATCAGGTCGGGCATGTAATTCTCCTCTCCGATTCTCTATCTCATTTATCCATGGCCATTCAATACCGCTTTTGGCCGGTTATTTTCTGGATTTCGGTGATGTCCTGGTCGACGCCGAGAGCGCCTATGTAGCGGCCAGATTTGTCTTTAACGGCAAAGTAGTGGGTGTGTATTTTACGCCCGTCGTGGTCGCTCCAGAACTCGACGAATGGCTTCTTGCCCGACTTCAGGTCGTCCAGGACTTCGTTCAGGTGCTGGTGGCTTTGTGGTTTGTGGCAGTCGTGCACCTTGCTGCCAAGCAGGGATGGTGTCCGCTTGTGGATGCGGTTACCCTCCTTGTTGTAGTAGCGGATGATGTCATTTGCATCGATAAAGGTGAGGTCTACCGGCAGCGTATCGAGAATCGCTTCCAGCGTCTGAGTGGTAAATTTCTCCAGCATTTTGTCTCCAATCTATGTATGGCTAACTAATAGTATACCATGAAGTTGAGGCTATGGCAGTTCGTCATCGGGGGCTATATGGACGTGGGGGCTTATTGTGCCTCTTTGTTCAACTCGTCCAGGAGGGAGAGAATGTCAGAGTTGGCGGGAATGTCAGCCGGGGAGTTGCCGTAGTGCCGGTAACGAGTCATGCCCTGCTTATCAACCACGACCAGCGCTGGCATGCGGCCAAATTTGAGGAGCTTGACCTGCTGGCCGTATAGTTTAGCGATGGTGTGGTCGTGGTCGGCGAGGCCGGGGAACGGCATCTGCTCTTTGTCCCAGTAGTCCTTGAACGCGGCCGGGTCTTCCGGGCCGATGGCGATTACCTCCGCCTGCCGCCTGACGAATTCCGGGTAGTCACGACGCAACTGCGCCATGTGATTGCGGCAGTAGGGTCAGAAGAAACCGCGGTTAAAGACCAGGACAACGTGCTTGTCGCCCTTGTAGTCCGAAAGGCGGACGGTCCTGCCCTCCGTATCCGCAGCCACGAAGTCCGGGGCGGGGTTAGCTTTAAGTTTGTTAATCATGCTGTCATAACCTCAGCAATTATACTTTAGGTGGAGGTGTGGCTAGTGTCAATAGGCGAGGAATCTGAGGAAAACGATAGATTGAGAGACCTTTTGGGTGGTTACACCCTTGACAGCAAAAAGGAGTATTATTAATATGTAAAAACAAATCTGATTATTCAGTTTCTGGTTTTGAGAAGGCGAGCGATATGTAATGGTACGTTACACACGCCATGCCAAAGATAGAATGCGGGAACGGAATATCACCGACGAAGAAATAAAATACTGCCTTGATAATTATCATACCCGTTACACCGACCTAGCAGGTAATCCAATATATAAGGCTGACTTACCAGACGGCAGGCATATCAAGGTTGTCGTAAAAGCAAATTCAGTTGACCCAATAATCATAACGGTAGCAGATTACACGGGTTAGGAGGGAATTTATGAAATACAAGTATGACCAAGAAGCTGACGCAATTTATATCCACATCAATGCGAAGCCATACGCTTATGGGAAAGATCTGGATGAAGAGCGGCGTATAGATTATGCCTCTGATAGCACTCCAATTGGTGTAGAATTGCTCAACGTAAGCAAAGGGGTAAAACTAGATGGGCTCCCGTGTCTAAATGAAGTTGCCGATATGCTTGTAAGTGAGGGAATCAAATTTTATTTGACACAATACTCCTACTATATGACTATTACAGGAAGCCCTAATGACTATTACAGGAAGCCCTTCAATACGTTCGAAGTAAGGTTAGCTTCGCCAGCGATGATAGAGCGGGACAAGCATAGTGTAGGGATTAAAGAGGAGGTAACGGTGTGATAGTTGACTTCGCGTTCATTTGCGATTACGCAGAAGTAACACGAAAAATCAATGCACTTGGTATAGGGTTTGATACCATTTTTGCCCACAACGTGCCTGCTAAGCATCCCTATTTTTTCCTTGTTTTTCAGTTGCGGGCAAACGTGGTAGAAGCAGGAGAGAAAAGCCTTAAGGTTGATTTGATTGATGAAGATGGGAAAAGCATCATTCCCACTGTTACCGGGAAATTTAACATACCCCAGCCGAATGCTGGAATAGAAAGCATAGGGCGAGTAACTATGCAATTTACTAATGTCGAGTTCCCTCGGTATGGCACGTACTCTCTCCACGCAGTGGTAGAAGGACATGAGATGATTTCCATACCGTTGAAAGTAAGTCCGCCTCCACGGTCAGGATAAATTTAGACTAGTGCTTAGCTGCAGAAATCAGCGTAATGATGCCGTTGCCGGCTAGACCACTCGCTACGCTCAGGGTGACAGCTGAATTTGCGTCATTCTGAGTGTAGCGAAGAATCTCGATCATTGCGCGAACTTTTGCCACTAAGCACTAGTGCTCGACTTAACTAATGTTGAGTTAACCGACAAAAATTATTCGAATTGTGCTTCTTCTTTTCCATTGCTCAGAAGTCGTGTGAATGAGTATTTTTGTCCGGTGAGCCAGTCTACTTCCCCCCAAATTCCTGCAGCCCCAGGTTTTTGACAACCTCGAGCACGAAGTCGCTCTGATTGAGGGTATAGAAGTGGAAGTAAAAGACGTCGTTCTTGAGCAGGTCGGCGCACATCTCGGTAGCCAGCTCTATGCCCACCTTTTTGCCGTCCTGGGGGGTAGTCACTTTTTCAAATCTTTTCTCAACGTAATCGGGCAGGGCCGCGCCGCAGCGCTGGCTGAAGCGCTTGATGCGGCCGACATCGGTGATGGGCATGATGCCGGGGATAATGGGGATGTGGATGCCCGCCTTGGCTGCCCGCTCCATGAAGTCATAGTAGAAGCGGTTGTCAAAGAACATCTGGGTGATGCCGAAGTCGGCGCCGGCCTCGATTTTCATCCTGGTGTAGTACATGTCCGTTTCCGGGTCGGGCGACTCCATGTGGCCCTCCGGGTAGACGGCTACGCCGATGGAAAAGCCGCCCACGGCAACGGCCAGGGCGACCATGTCATTGGCGTGGCAAAAACCCTTCTTGGGGGCAACGAATTTGTCGGTGCCTTTAGGCGGGTCGCCGCGCAGCGCCAGCACATTGTCAACGCCAAGCGAGCGGTAGTCCTTCAGGATTCTTCTGAGCTCGGTCTTGCTCTGGTCAATGCAGGTCAGGTGCGGCATGGGGTTAAGCGATGTCTCCCGCAGGATACGCTCGATGATGTTGTGCGTGTTTTTCAGGGTGCCGCCGCCGGCGCCGTAGGTCACCGAGACGAAAGTAGGCTGGAGTGTTTCCAGCCTGTGGATGTTTTCGAATAGCTGGGTTTCCCCTGGCTCGTCTTTCGGTGGGAAAAACTCAAAAGACAGGCTGCGTTGTTTGTTATCGATGATTTCGCCGATTTTCATCCTGATTCTCCCGAATGAATCTATCTGTAAGCAGTATAGCACCTGCCGCACGGAAGCAAAAGAGGTTGTCACATTGTTCAGGATTGCTTTGTCCTGTATTCGGGTGCCTCACCCCCTTAGTCCCCCTCTCCTGAGGAAAGGGGGAAAATAAGAGAAAGAAGGGGGCTTCGCCCCCTTCTTTTCAATAACTTCCCCTTCCCCTGTGTTAGGGGAAGGGGATTAAAAGGGGATAGGGTCTGTGTCTGGAAATAGGTAAGAATATGATGTTCTTTTGAGCGAATACGCCTTAAACTACAGTTTCCTTGCTGTCGTTTAAGGCCAGGTGATACAATGAATTCATGCCGCTGGACTCAATCGTCGTTAAAGGTGCGCGCGAGCACAACCTTAAGAATATCGATGTCGTTATCCCCCGGGACAAGCTGGTGGTCATTACCGGTGTCTCGGGTTCGGGGAAAAGCTCCCTCGCCTTCGATACTATCTATGCCGAAGGGCAGCGCCGCTACATGGAATCGCTGTCCGCCTACGCCCGGCAGTTCCTGGGCCGGATGGAAAAGCCCGATGTGGACTATATTGAGGGACTGAGCCCGGCTATTTCCATCGACCAGAAGGGTCCTACCCATAACCCGCGTTCGATTGTCGGCACCGTTACCGAGATTTACGACTACCTGCGCCTGCTCTTTGCCCGTGTCGGCCATCCCCACTGCCCTAAGTGCGGGCGGGAGATAACCCGGCAAACGGTGCAGCAGATTGTCGATTCCATTCAGAATCTGCCCAAAGACAGCCGCATCATGGTCCTGGCGCCGCTGGTCAAGGACCGTAAGGGCGAATACCAGCAGGTGTTCGATGACCTGCGCAAGGCCGGCTACGTCAGGGTTCGGGTTGACGGCAAAATCCGTGAGCTTTCCGAAGAGTTCCAGCTGGACAAGAATAAGAAGCACTCCATCGAGGCGGTAATCGACCGCCTGGTTATCGGGGAGAGCAACCAGAGTCGAATCACCGATTCGGTGGAGACCGCCCTCAAGCTCGGCGCGGGCGTGGTGTTGGTATCCATTGTCGGCGGCGATGAACTGCTCTTCTCCGAGCATTTTGCCTGCGTCTATGATGGCTTCAGTTTCGGCGAGATTGCGCCGCGCACCTTCAGCTTCAACAGCCCGCACGGGGCCTGTCCGGCCTGTACCGGCCTGGGGGTAAACCTGGAGGTAGACCCCGACCTTATCATCCCCAATAAAGAGCTGTCCATTGACCAGGGCGCTATTCACCCTGGCTGGTGGCTGACCTGGCACATGAGCGAATTACAGAGCGTGGCCCGGCGCTACGGCTTTTCGCTGGGCACACCGGTCAAAGACCTGAGCGAAGGGCACCTGAAGCTGGTGCTCTACGGGGAGAAAGGCGAGCTGGTGCGGTATACCACTCACCACGGCCACCAGCGGGAGTATTTTACCGGCTACGAGGGGGTGATTCCCTACCTGGAGCGCCTGAGCCGCGAGACGCAGTCGGAGAGGACGCGGGCGGACATCGAGCGTTACA
>JAUYDJ010000081.1 GCA_030690025.1 Chloroflexota bacterium
CTGCGCTAACCGGTATGGGCTATATTCACAAAGGCTTTATCCCGCTCAGTAGTGGGATTATTCAAAAAGAGTATGGCATCTGGCTTCACATTATGACTCTTGGCGGCGCTATCTTCATGGGAGTGGCCGTCTTCTTGCTGGTGAAAAGTTACCTGTCTTCCACCAGCCCTGACCACCGCAACCGGGTGACCTATCTACTCGCCGGCATCAGCCTGCTGGTTAGCCTGGGTATTATCTGGGAGATATTTCCCCGCCAGAGCTACTCTATAGACCATCTCGGCCACCTGGGTAACGCCTTGCTGATTACTTATGCCATCTTGCGCTACCAGCTCCTTGATATGAAACTTGTGGTTAGAAAGGGTCTGGTATACTCTGGCATAACTGGCTTTATTACGGCGGCGTTTCTCCTCCTGCTCTATGGCTTGAACTTCCTCCTCCGCACCTGGGAGCCATCGGCCGGTCTAGCTATAACGATAGGTATGGTGTGTGTTGCGGCCCTCTTCTTAAACCCGCTAAAGGTGGCCATGGAAAAGGGGGCGGCCCGGCTCTTCTACGGGAAGACTTATGACTACCGCCAGATGGTGCTCACTTTTGCCAGCCGCATGAGCAACGTTATCGACCTGGACGAGCTGGCTGAAGCGATGCTGGTGCCGATAACCAATGCCGTGTCGGCCAGCCAGGCCAGTCTGCTGTTCGCCAGCGATGGCTCTTTCACCTCGCAGTTTGCCGAGCGCTTGAGCCGGGGTGAGCCGGTTATCCCAATTAACCTGCGTAAAGATGGGGCAATAGTGAGCTGGTTGGCCAGGGAGGACAGGCCTCTCACTCGCGAGACTATCGAAGTAGAGCCGGAGTTTGACGGGCTGTGGCAGGAAGAGCGGAATAATATTGAAGCCACCCAGGTGGAGCTGCTTTGCCCCATAAAGAGCAAGCAGAGGCTGGTGGCGATTCTCGCCCTGAGCAAGAAGTCGCCGCGCGGGTTTTACTCCCGTGATGACATCGACATGCTGATGACGCTGTCCCATGAGGCGGCGGTAGCCATTGAGAACGCCGAGCTATATGCCAAGGCCAAGCAGCGGGCCAACACCGACGAGCTGACCGGGCTGTTTAATCACCGCTATTTTCACCAGCGCCTGGATGAAGAAATCGCCCGGGCCTCCCGCTTTGGTGAGGTGTTTTCTTTAATCTTCCTTGACCTGGACCTGTTCAAGACCTATAACGATATTCGCGGCCACCTGGCCGGCGATGAAATACTGAAGCAGCTCGGCCAGCATATGCGTAAGTCTATCCGGGATGTGGACATCGGCTTCCGCTACGGCGGGGACGAGTTTGCTATCGTTTTGCCCGAGACATCGCTGGATGACGCCCGTAAAGTGGCTGAAAGAATCCGCAAGGGGATAGAGTCCCTGATGGACTGGCAGGGGATACAGATGACCTGCAGCATCGGCATCGCTTCCTGGCCGACCGACGGCGTGATGCGTGAGGAGATTATCCAGGCCGCTGATGCCGCCCTGTATTATGCCAAGCAGACGGGGAGAAACCGGACCTGTCTGGCCTGCGAGGTAGCACTCTCGGAAGTATTGCGGATGGAGTCAGGTTCGAACTCAAAAGGCTCGGGGACAATCCTGAGCACTATTTATGCCCTGGCGGCCACCGTTGATGCCAAGGACCACTATACCTACGGCCACTCCAAGAAAGTAAGCAAATACGCTACCGATATTGCCGAGGCACTGGGCTACTCCCGCGAGGGCATTGCCCGAATCCGGGCCGCCGCCCTGCTGCACGATATCGGCAAGATTGGCATCTCCGACCAGCTGCTTAAGAAGAGCGGCCCCTTAACCGTCGAGGAGTGGGAGCCGATTCATGCTCACCCTAACCTGGGCGTGGCCATAATCAAGCATGTCGACAGCTTGAAAGACTGCCTGGCGGCGGTGCAGTACCATCATGAGCACCACGATGGCAGCGGCTATCCGTCAGGCCTAAAGGGCAAGAATATACCGCTGGATGCCCGTATACTCTCGGTGGCTGATGCTTATGATGCGATGACCTCACAGCGACCTCACCGCAAGAAGCGGTTGACGTTTGAACAGGCGTTGGAGGAACTGAAGCGATGCGCGGGCACCCAGTTTGACCCGGAGATTATTGAGGTGTTCGTTCGCCTCAACCAGTCATCGGCGGCGGCGAAGTCTAAGGGAAACGTGGCTAAGTCTAAGGGAAACGTGGCTAAGTCAACACCCTAAGCAATAATGGGGCTTACTGAAACTCAGTAAGCCCCATTTAGCTATCCACCGATGGTTATGGGCAGGATGTGTATCTGGTCGCCGTCCTTTACCGGCTGACCCAGCTCATCGGGATAAGCGTTCTCCCCGTTGACGTAGATGTTCAGGTAGGTGAACAGGGTGCCTTTCCGGTCAAATAGCCTTGCCTTAAGCTGCGGGAAAAGGGCAACCAGCCGCGACAGGCATTCCCCCACGGTCTCTCCGTCAACTTCTATCACCCTCTGGTTATTCTCGATATACTGGTATAGAAAGGGGTGAAGCTCTATCTTAACGCTCATCCTTGCCCCTCGTTCCGCTCTCCTTAGCCAGGAGAGGGAGAAGAGATTATAGAGAGGGGGCGAAGCCCCCTCTCTTACTTACACCTCCCGATACTATCGGGATAGGAGGTAGGTTCATCCTCTAAAGTTAAACCAGTGTTGTCAGAAGAAAACGAGACCTATTTCTCAAGCCCAAGCTCGGCCAGCACGGCATCGGTAGGGCCGCCGGTGGCCGGGTCCCAGCCCAACGCGCGGTAGTAATCATCTAGCAGCCGGTCCAGGGGCACCACGTAGCCTTTGTTCGGGCCATCCGGCTTGGGCTGGTTCAACAGCCTGGGCGGCAGGGTATCTTCCTTGCGGGTAAGCCCCTCGCGCATGTTAAACAGACGCTCCACGGCGGCTAGCCTTTGCGCAACTTTGCCGAAGTCCTCCACCGACCACGGCTCGCCGGTTATGGCGGAGACTGCCTCGGCCTGTATGGGCTGAGTGAGCACCAACCGGCGGAAGCTGCAGGACGGGAAGCAGTCGTTCATC
>JAUYDJ010000053.1 GCA_030690025.1 Chloroflexota bacterium
TGAGCCGCCAGGGTCTCGAACCCTGAACCTGCTGATTAAGAGTCAGCTGCTCTACCAGTTGAGCTAGCGGCCCACAGTGCGCAACACTTTAATATGTTAGCACCTTCCCTGCTGGCTTGGCAAGTGAAAAAATAGTTCCAAGAAAAAGTGTTTTTGCCCTCAGAAAGTTATTGACTTGAATCTTGCACTGTGCTACACTAGGGAATTGTTGCCCTGACAATTCAGCCTGTAAATGACAGATTGAATTTTCCCCAGCGATCTGTTATGATGGTTTGAATGGATGAGCCTGTGCTCATCCATTGATATTGTATGGGGGCAGAAAGGAGATAATTGCCGACAATTAACCAGCTAGTCCGCAAAGGGCGCCGGAAGATTACCCGGAAGACCAAAGCGCCAGCATTGCGGGTTGTGTATAACGCTCTGAAAAACCGGACTTCGGAGGGGCAGGGCGCGCCGCAAAAGAGGGGCGTCTGCGTTCAGGTCAAAACAATGACCCCCAAGAAGCCTAACTCCGGTCTACGCAAGATAGCCCGGGTGCGGCTGTCCAACGGCATGGAGGTCACCGCCTACATACCGGGTGAGGGACACGAACTGCAGGAGCACTCCGTAGTACTGATTCGCGGCGGCAAAGTCAAGGACCTACCGGGTGTCCGCTACCATATTATAAGAGGGGCACTCGATACCAGCGGCGTAACCAACCGCCATCAAGGCCGCAGTAAGTACGGCGCTAAGAAAGGTAAAGCCGCCGCTGAGGAAGCGGCAGCAGCACCTCAAGCATAAAAGGGTTTTATTCCAGGAGGAAAAATGCCAAGGCGGGCACGAACTACTAGAAAAAAGGTATACTCTGATGCCAAGTATCAGAACGCCGTTGTCGCCAAGCTGATAAACAAGTCCATGACGTGCGGCAAGCAGAGCACGGCGGAGAAAGTGGTCTATGGTGCTATGGCAATTATCGAAAAGCAAGAGGGTAAGCCACCGGTTACCGTTGTGGAGCTGGCTATAAAGAACGCCACCCCGCTGCTGGAAGTAAAGCCGCGGCGCGTAGGCGGCGCTACCTACCAGGTGCCGGTTGAGGTCGAGGCCGACCGCGGCATGTCGCTGGCCATGCGCTGGATACTGGCGTCCGCCAGAGCCAGAGGTGGCAAATCCATGGCCGAAAAACTGGC
Source organism: Chloroflexota bacterium (assembly GCA_030690025.1). Classification (GTDB taxonomy): domain Bacteria; phylum Chloroflexota; class Dehalococcoidia; order Dehalococcoidales; family JAUYDJ01; genus JAUYDJ01. The sequence goes on from JAUYDJ010000053.1 coordinate 1,167, forward strand.
AGCCGAACTTACTGACGCCTCAAAAGAGCAAGGCACCACGATTAAGAAGCGTGAGGACACTCACAAGATGGCTGAGGCCAACCGGGCCTTTGCCCACTATAGATGGTAAAGAGGTTACTCGTTATTGGTTAATACCATGGTCAACAAATCAATACAGGCACTACAGGACGGAGCTACACCGGGGCGCTACCCATTGGAGCGCGTCCGCAACATAGGCATTATCGCGCATATTGACGCCGGCAAGACCACCGTCACGGAGAGAATCCTATACTACACCGGCCGCACCTATAAGATCGGTGAGGTTGATGCAGGCACTACCGTGATGGACTGGATGCAGCAGGAGCGAGAGCGCGGTATTACCATCAAGGCCGCCGCCACCACCTGCTACTGGCATGACCACCGCGTCAATATTATCGATACCCCGGGGCATGTGGACTTCACCGCCGAGGTAGAGCGCAGCCTGAGAGTCCTGGACGGCGGGGTGGTTATTTTTGATGCCGTAGCCGGGGTTGAGGCCCAATCAGAAACGGTCTGGCGGCAGGCAAACAGGTACCATGTACCCCGCATCTGCTTCATTAATAAGATGGACCGGATGGGCGCTAACTTTGAGCGCACCATATCCATGATTGAGACACGTCTCAGAGCCAAACCACTCCCCATCCAACTCCCCCTCGGCAGTGAAGAGACATTTGAGGGAATCATCGACCTGGTGGAGAATGAGGCGTGGCGCTTTGACACTGACCCGGACTCGCCGCCGGCCAAAGTGGCCATCCCGGAATCGCTGCAGGCCAAGGTTGCCGAGTTCCGGCAGGCATTGATTGAAAAGCTGGCCGAGAACGATGAGCAGATTATGACCGCCTATCTCGGCGACACCACTATTACCCCGGCGGAGTTGAAGAGTGCCCTGAGGAGAGTGACCCTGGCTAACAAGGGAGTGCCTATCATTTGCGGCAGCGCCCTGAGGAACAGAGGCATTCAACCCCTGCTCGATGCCGTGGTCAGCTATCTCCCCTCCCCGCTGGATATGCCGCCGGTAAAAGCCACTGACAACCGGTCCGGCAGTGAGGTCACCCGCGAACCCAGAGATGACGCCCCCTTTACCGCGCTTGCCTTCAAGGTTGTCTCCGACCCCTTTGTGGGCCGGCTGGTCTACTTCAGAGTCTATTCCGGTAAGATAAAGGCCGGTGCCGGTATTTATAACGCAGCCCGCGGTGAAAAAGAGCGCATTGGCCGGCTGCTGCTCATGCATGCCAACCACCGCGAGGAAACCGAGGAAGCCAGCACCGGGGATATTGTCGCCAGCCTGGGCTTGAAGAACACCTTTACCGGCGATACCCTCTGCCTGCCTACCCAGCCGGTACTTCTGGAGTCCATCCGCTTCCCGCAGCCGGTACTGTCCATTGCCATTGAGCCCAAGACCAGAGCCGACCAGGACAGGATGGCCGAAGCCCTCCAGAAACTCACCGAAGAAGACCCCACCTTCAAAGTTAACTTTAATGAAGAGACCGGACAGACTATTATTTCCGGCATGGGCGAGCTCCACCTCGAAGTCATTGTCGCCAGGATGCTGACCGAGTTCAAGGTGGCGGCGCAGGTGGGCAAGCCGCAGGTCGCCTACAAGGAGACTATTACCACACCGGTGGAGGTTGAAGGCAAGTTTATCCGGCAGAGCGGCGGGCACGGCCAGTTCGGCCGGGTCTTCGTCGAGCTTGAACCCCTGGAGCGCGGCAAGGGCTTCGAGTTTGTTAACGCCATCCGCGGTGCGGCCATACCCAGGAACTTTATCCCCGCGGTAGAAGCCGGCATCAAAGAGGCCATGGAAGCCGGCGTAATCGCGGGCTATCCCGTGGTTGATGTTAAGGCGACCCTTACCGACGGCAACTACCATGAAGTTGACTCTTCCGAGCTAGCCTTCAAGATGGCCGGCTCAATAGCATTGAAAAGCGGCGTCAACAAAGCCAAGCCGGTCCTCCTGGAGCCCATTATGAAACTGGAAGTGGTTTCACCACAGGAGTTCCTCGGTGATATAATAGGTGACATTAACTCAAGGAGAGGGCGCATTGAAGCCATTGATACCCAGGGTGAGACCGGTTCCGTCCGTGCCTTTGTCCCCCTGGCGGAAACCTTTGGCTACGCCACTACTCTCAGGTCGATAACTCAAGGTAGAGCCACGCATTCTCTGGAGTTCTATCAGTATAAAGAATTGTCCAGCGAACTGGCTGACGAGATTATGGGGAAAACTACGGTGAGAAGGTCGTTACATGCCTAAACAGAAGATTCGTATCAAGCTAAAGGGTTTTGACCACAAATTGCTCGACCAGTCCGCGGAGCAGATTGTCCAGGCAGCGGAGCGCACCGGCGCGGTGGTGGTGGGGCCGGTACCCCTGCCTACCCGCATTCAGCGCTACAGCGTCATCCGCTCCACGTTTATCGATAAGGACTCGCAAGAGCACTTTGAAATCCGGACCCATAAGCGCCTCATCTATATTGTCGAGACCACCTCGAAAACGATAGACGCGCTGACCAGCTTAAACCTACCTTCCGGGGTTGATATTGATATCAAGTTATAAGGACAGATAAATGTCTCAAGGTATTATCGGTAAAAAACTGGGCATGACCCAGGTATATAAAGAAAATGCCAAGGTCGTCGGGGTAACGGCTATTGAGGCTGGCCCATGCGTGGTAATCCAGGTCAAGACCGTGGACAAGGATGGCTATAAAGCAGCCCAGCTTGGCTTTGGCCAGCCCAAGCGGCTTAAATCGCCGGAAAAGGGCCACCTTAAAGGGTTCGGGGAGTTCAGATACCTGCGCGAGCTGCGGCTGGCGGAAAATGAAAACGTTGAGCCGGGTCAGAAGATTGACGTGAGCGTGTTTAAGGCTGGCGACCTGGTTGATATTACCGGTATTTCCAAGGGGAAAGGCTTTGCCGGCGTGGTCAAGAGGCATCACTTTAAGGGCGGCCCCAAAACCCACGGCCAATCCGACCGGCAACGCGCCCCGGGTTCCATCGGGTCGACCACGTCGCCGGGTAGGGTATTCAAAGGCACGCGCATGGCCGGACGGATGGGTAATGATAGAGTTACCGCGCAGCGTATGGAGGTAATCCGGACCGACCCCGCCAAAAACCTGCTGCTGGTCAAGGGAGCCGTGCCAGGCGCTACCAATGCCCTGCTCATAATCAAGAAGTCGGTTGAGAGGAAGTAACCAAGTGGAAGTTCCAGTTTACGGCCTTAATGGTGAAGTGGTCAGGAAGATTGAGATAAGCGACTCGGTCTTTGCAGTGCCGTTTAACGAGGCGGTAGTGCACCAGACCATGCTCAGGCAGAGGGCAAATGCCCGCCAGGGCACCGCTGACACCAAAAAGCGCGGCGAAGTGAAAGGCAGTGGCATAAAGATATACCCGCAGAAGCACACCGGGCGGTCCCGCGCCGGCGATATCAGGTCGCCGCTGCGCCGCAAGGGTGGCGTGACCTTTGGCCCCCACCCCAGAGACTACCGCCAGGCAATGCCGAAAAAGATGCGCCGGCTGGCCATCAAGTGTCTCCTCTCCGCTAAAGCTAGAGACGGCGAGCTGAAGGTCATCGAAGAATTGAAGTTCGAGCAGCCAAAAACCAAGGAGATGGTACGGGTCCTGACAGCGCTGGGCGTAGACTCCACGACCATTATCGCTATGCCCGGGCCGGAGGAGAATGTAATTAAATCAGCGCGCAACCTGGGCGGGATTAAGACCATGCCCGCTAATCTGCTTAACGTAGTTGACCTCCTGTCTTACAAAATGCTGCTGATGCCGGAAACGGCGGTACGCCAGGTAGAAAAGCTGTGGGGGTCTGAAGAGGTTAGCAATGCAGCTTTATGAAATTTTGCGCCGGCCACTGGTAACGGAAAAGAACACGGCGCTCCAGGCCCTGGGCAAGTATGCCTTTGAGGTGGCTGGCCAGGCAACCAAGTTTGAGGTCAAGCAGGCCGTGGAAAAGGCATTCAAGGTCCAGGTGACGGCGGTCAACATGGTCACGTTACCGGGTAAGACACGCCGGATGGGCCGCCGGGTCTTCCAGACCCAGCCCTGGAAGAAGGCCATCGTTACCCTTAAGCCCGGGGATAAGATACAGCTTTTTGAAAATGTTTAGGGGGAACCTGTGGGAATAAAGGCATACGGGACAACTCCGCCCAGCCGGCGCTGGCAAAGCGGCTACACCTTTGAAGAAATAACCCGGAGTAAGCCGGAAAAGTCGCTGGTCTACACCCTCGTGAGGGCGGCCGGACGTAACAATCAGGGTAAAGTGACCGTGCGCCACCGCGGTGGCGGGTCAAAGCGCAAGTTCCGCATTATCGATTTCAAGCGGGACAAGTTTGATATTCCCGGCCGCGTGGCCACCATTGAGTATGACCCCAACCGCTCCGCCCGCATTGCTCTCATCTACTACGTGGATGGGGAGAAGCGTTACATTCTGGCCCCCATGGAGGTCAAGGTGGGGGACACCATTATGTCCGGCGAAAAAGCCGAAATAAAACCGGGCAATGCCCTGCCGTTGAATGCAATCCCGACCGGCACCCTGGTGCATAACATCGAGCTGGAGAGAGGCCGGGGCGCCCAGATGGTACGGAGCGCCGGGGCAACGGCCCAGCTAATGGTAAAAGAGGGTGGCTATGCCCTGCTCAGACTACCGTCCGGTGAAATGCGCCGTGTCCGCGGCGAATGCATGGCCACCGTCGGGCAGATAGGCAATATCGAACACCAGGGTATTAAACTGGGCAAGGCCGGGCGGAAACGGTGGCTGGGCCGGCGGCCGGAAGTGAGGGGCACCGCCATGAGCCCCCGCGACCACCCGCATGGCGGCGGCGAGGGAAAAACCCCCCGCGGTATGCCCGGACCCAAGACCAAGTGGGGAAAACCGGCTTATGGCTTTAAGACCCGTAAGAAGACAAAAGCTTCGGATAAGATGATTGTCAAGCATCGAGGAAAGTAAATGTCAAGGTCAACTAAAAAAGGCCCGGCTATTGATGCCAAGCTAATGAAGAAGGTGGAGGCGCTCAAGCACTCCGACCAGAAGGCCATAATCAAGACCTGGTCACGCTGGTCTACCATCCTGCCCCAAATGGTGGGACTTACCATCGGGGTGCATGATGGGCGGAGGCATGTGCCTATCTTTGTCACGGAAAACATGGTCGGGCACAAGCTGGGCGAATTCGCTCACACCCAGACTTTCCGCGGCCACAGCTCCCGGGCGGAGAAAACTACGCAGGTGAAGAAGTAGGCAGATATGGAAGTTAGAGCCGTAGCCAAAGACATTCGCATATCAACACGCAAGGTGCGCACGGTTACCGAGATGGTACAGGGCAAGAAGGTAGACGAAGCCCTGGCCATACTCAAATTTGCGCCTACGCCGGCGGCGCGCGCCGTGGCCAAGGTAGTGAAATCGGCGGCAGCCAATGCTGCTAATAACTCCCAGATGGAACCCGCCAATTTGCGGATTGTCAGGATTCTGGCAGATAAAGCACGCCCGCTAAAGAGGTTCCGTCCCCAGCCTAGAGGACGGGCATACTCTATTTTGAAGCGTGCTAGCCATATTACCGTCATAGTTGATGAGGTTTAGAGAATGGGACGAAAAGTTCATCCTTACGGTTTCAGACTCGGGGGTATCCGTGATTGGCAGGCCAGGTGGTACGCTGAAAAGCACTACTGCGAGTTTCTGCAGGAAGATATCAAGCTAAGAAAAGCCATCCGTACCGGGTATCCTGAAGCCGGTATCTCGCTGGTCCAGATTGACCGCCAGGCTAATACCGTGTCAGTGACTATCCACACCGCCCGACCCGGTGTCGTCATCGGGCGCGGCGGCCAGCGGGTTGACAAGATGAAGCAAAGTCTTGAGTCACTCCTTGGCAAGAAACTGCAACTTAATATCCAGGAAATCCAGCAGCCTGAGTTGGACGCCTACCTGGTAGCGCGCACCATTGCCGACCAGATTACAAACCGCGTCGCTTACCGCCGGGCCATGAAACAAGCCATATCGCGCACCATGATGGCCGGGGCCAAGGGAATAAGGCTACTTTGCGGAGGCAGGCTCGGCGGCGCCGAAATTGCCCGCCGCCAGGTTATGCACCAGGGGCGGGTGCCGCTGCATACTTTGCGGGCTGATATCGACTACGGCTTTACTGAAGCGCATACCATTATGGGCCAGATTGGCATAAAAGTGTGGATATACAAGGGTGATATTCTCCCGGAACCGGTGGTGGCTGAAGCCGAAGAGGCAGCTCCAGAGCCAGTAGCCGCGGCGGCGGTTGGCGTTGAGACGCCAGCGGCTGCGGCACCATCCCCGGCTGCCCCGGCGGCTACGGAAGTGAAGGAGGAGAAGGATGCTGCAACCCAAACGGGTGAAGTATCGCAAAGTGCATAGAGGACGCCGCCAAGGCAAAGCCTACTCCGGGAATACCGTAGTTTTTGGCGACTTTGGCCTGCAGGCGATGGAATCTGCCTGGCTCACCGCCCGGCAAATTGAAGCCGCCCGCCGTGCCATGACTCACTACATCAAGCGCGGCGGCAACGTCTGGATACGTATTTTCCCGGACAAGCCGGTTACCAAGAAGCCCGCCGAGTCCCACATGGGCGGCGGTAAGGGCCCCCCCGACCACTGGGTAGCCGTGGTGAAAGCCGGTAGAGTCCTGTTTGAAATGGGCGGCGTTACCGAAGATATCGCCCGCGGCGCTATGCGCCTGGCCTCGGACAAACTGCCCATAGAGACCAAGTTTGTGCCCAGGGAACAAGACTAAGAATAGGAGTCTGGTGCGTTGAAGGTCAAGGAAATTAGAGGTCTGAGTCCCGAGGATTTAACCAAGCAGCTTAACGAAGCCCATCAGCAACTTTTTGACCTGCGTCTGCGCCTGGAGACCAAGCAACTGGTCAACCACCGCGAGATTCCGCGGGTCAAAAGGGATATTGCCCGCTTGAAGACAGTAATACGGGAGAGAGAGCTGGGGATAAGGTAGGACTTATGGGAATAGAACGTAAGGCCAGAGTGGGCCGTGTTGTCGGGGATAAGATGGAGAAGACCGTGGTGGTAGCGGTAGAATCGCTGCGGCGCCACCCGATGTATCAGAAGACCATCCGGAAAACACGCAAATACAAGGTCCACGATGAAAATAAGGAATGCAAAATGGGCGACACCGTCAGGATTGTCGAAACACGCCCTATCTCCAAAGAGAAGCGGTGGCGGGTCGCCAAAATAATAATCAAGGGAGAGGTGGTAGAGGTCCAGCCCAAGGAGATTGACGCTAATCTGACCTCACCAGCCCCTACCCCAAAAGTAGAGTAGGATAGCATAAATGATTCAACCTTATACCAGACTCAAGGCAGCCGATAACACCGGAGCACGGCAAATCATGATGATTGGTTTTCTGGGCAGCAGAAGACACTATGCTCACGTCGGCGATATCATCGTGTGTTCAGTCAAGAAGGCCACCCCGACCGCCATAGTCAAGAAGGGGGAAGTGGTCAGGGCCGTCATCGTGCGCACCGTGTCACCCTGCCGGCGCGCGGATGGTTCTTCCATCAGGTTCGACGAGAATGCCGCGGTAATCCTGAGCGATAAGGATAATCCCAAAGGCACCCGTATATTTGGGCCGGTAGCCAGAGAGCTCAGAGAGAAGAATTTTACCAAGATTATATCGCTGGCACCCGAGGTCTTATGATATGAAGATTAGAAAGAATGATAACGTCCTGGTTTTGTCGGGCAAAGACAAAGGCAAGAAGGGCAAGGTGCGCTCCGCTTACCCCAAGAATGAGCGGATTGTGGTGGAAGGCATCAACTTTGTCAAGAGGCACGCCCGGGCCAAGGGGACTGTCAGGCAGGCGGGCATCATTGAGCTGGAAGCGCCGCTCCATATCTCCAACGTTATGCTGGTGTGCAACAAGTGCAACAAGCCTACCCGCGTTGGTTTTCGTGTGCTTCAGGACGGAAGAAAGGTGCGTTTCTGCCGCACCTGCGACGAGGTAATTGACTGATGTCACGACTCAAAGAAATCTATAGCAACGAGGCTGTACCGAAGCTGATTAAGCAGTACGGGTACAAGAATGTGATGCAGGTGCCGCACCTGAAGAAAATAGTGCTGAACATTGGCGTGGGCGAGGCGGTATCGAATGCGAAGGCCATGGAAGCCGCCGAGAAAGACCTGACAGCCATCGCCGGCCAGCACCCGGTGACCACCCGCTCCAAGAAGTCCATCGCCAACTTCAAGCTCAGGCAGGGCATGCCCATCGGCCTCACCGTAACACTGCGCGGCGAGCGCATGTATGAGTTCTTTGATAAGCTCATCAATGCCGTACTGCCCCGCGTCCGCGAGTTTGCCGGCGTCTCGCCTGATTCGTTTGACGGCAAAGGCAACTATACCCTGGGAATCAAGGAGCAAATCGTCTTCTCGGAGATAGACTATGATAGCATTGATAAGCTACGCGGGCTGGAAGTGACCATTGTCACTAACGCTGATACTGACGAAGAAGGGAGGCACCTGCTGGAGGCATTAGGGATGCCTTTCACCAGGGTTGAGGGATAGATGGCTAAGAAATCGTTGATTATTAAGTCGCAGCGCCCCACCCGGTACCCGGTGCAGCAGCACAACCGATGCCTGCAGTGCGGCCGACCCCGCGGCTATATCCGTAAATTTGGGCTGTGCCGCATCTGCTTCCGCAAGCTGGCCCTGGCCGGGCAGATTCCCGGAGTGAGAAAAGCGAGCTGGTAATTTTAGATAAGAGGAGAGATAATGGTTGTCTCTGACCCAATTGCCGATATGCTGACCAGGATACGCAATGCCATCATGGTGAGACATGATGTCGTGCTCGTACCCGCCTCCAAGCTCAAGCTGGCTGTAGCCAAAATCCTGAAGGGGGAGGGATTTATTGCTGATTACGAAGTGCTCCGGGACAAGACGTTCCGCGTAATCAAAATACACCTGAAATACATCGATAAGAAATCGGTTATTACCGGGCTGGACCGCGTCAGCAAGCCCGGGCTGAAGGTCTACGTGCAGCATAAAAAAATCCCCCGAGTTTACGGGGGCATGGGCACCGCCATCGTGTCAACACCCAAGGGTGTCATGACCGGGCACCACGCCTGGAAACAGGGGCTTGGCGGCGAGCTACTTTGCTATGTCTGGTAAGTCTGGAGCAGTATAGATGTCGAGAATAGGTAGATTACCCGTCGCTTTACCGCAAGGGGTAAAAGTCAGTATTAAAGGAAATGACGTTACGGTCACCGGACCCAAGGGGGAACTGCAGCGCCAGTTTCACCCGGATATGTCCATTACGCAGAACGAGAACACCCTGGTTGTCTCCCGGCCCAGCGACAGCAAGCTGCACCGCTCCCTGCATGGGCTAACCCGCACGCTGCTGGCGAACATGGTGGAGGGAGTGACCAAGGGCTTTCAGCGCGAGCTGGAAATAGTTGGGGTAGGCTACCGGGCCACCAAGGCGGGTAATAATGTTACCGTCAACGTTGGCTACTCGAACCCGGTGGAAGTAATCCCGTTACCCGGGATATCTCTTGATGTGGAAGGGACTCACATCAAGGTCAGCGGCGCCAACAAGGAAACGGTGGGGCAAATGTCCGCCCAGATTCGCAAGATTCGCCCGCCTGATGCCTACAAAGGCAAGGGGATTAGATACGCTGGAGAAGTAGTTCATCTTAAGCCAGGTAAAGCTGGCAAGGCAATAGGACAAACTAAATGAAAAGAGATACACCAAGCGCCGCTCGCATACGCAGACACATTCGGGTCAGGAAGGTGGTTGAAGGCACTGCCTCACGGCCGCGATTATCGGTTTACCGCAGCCTGACCCACATCTATGCCCAGGTCATCGATGATACTAAAGGGCACACGCTCGTCTCAGCCTCAACTCTTGACTCCGAGGCGAAAGAGGGGCTGGACGGCAAGAATAAGAAAGACCAGGCCCAGGTTGTTGGCGCATTGGTCGCCAAGCGAGCTTTGGGCCAGGGAATAGAACAAGTAGTCTTTGACCGCGGTGGTTACCGCTACCACGGCAGAGTTAAGGCCGTCGCCGAAGCGGCCCGCGAGGCAGGTCTGAAGTTTTAAGACGAGGGCTAAGGAGACAAGGTTGACTAACAACGTTAGGATAGACCCAACCGAGCTTACACTCACTGACAAGCTAATCTATATTAACCGCGTGGCCAAAGTAGTAAAGGGAGGCAAACGTCTCAGTTTCAGCGCCCTGGTTGTTACCGGCGATGGCAACGGCCACGTGGGCATTGGCAGCGGCAAGTCCAATGAAGTGCCGGAGGCAATCAACAAGGCCGGCGCCAGTGCCAAGAAAAACCTGATAAAGGTCAGATTCGCCGGGACTACCATCCCGCATGAGATGACCGCTAAATTTGGCGCTGCCAAGGTCTTCATAAAACCGGCGTCACCGGGTACCGGTATCATCGCCGGCGGCAGTATCCGGGCCGTACTCGAAGCATCCGGCATCAAAGATATCCTGACCAAGTCCCTGGGCAGCTCTAATCGCATCAATATGGCCAAAGCAACCATAGTCGCGCTCTCTCAGCTGAAGGAGCCGAAAGAGGAAGTGGCCCGCCGTAAGCCAGCGCCGGAAACCGAAAAAATACCCTCTCCGGAAGCTAAAACGGGCAAGGCTGAGTAGTAGGGGTAGAGGAGACAGTAACTAGTGGCTAAACTACGGGTTACCCAGATTAAAAGTGGCATTGGCCACCCGGAAGACCAGAAGAATACTCTGAAATCTCTTGGTCTGCGCCGGCTGAACCAGAGCGCGGTACATGAAGACAATGCCCCCATTAGAGGCATGATTGTTAAGATAAAACATTTAGTTAAAGTGGAGGAAGAAGCTGGTTAAACAGAATGAACTGGCTCCCCCCCGGGGTGCTAAAAAAGATAGAAAACGGGTGGGCCGGGGACTCGGTAGCGGGCACGGTGTTTATTCCGGAAGAGGTCGGAAAGGCCAGAAGTCCCGCAGCGGACCCAAGATGCGTCCCGGTTTTGAAGGCGGACAGCTGCCCCTAATCAAGCGCCTGCCGGAAAAGCGCGGTTTTACCAACCGGTTCCGCATCGAGTACAACGTGGTCAATGTAAACCAGCTCAGCCAGTTTGAGGCCGGCAGCGAGGTAACGCCGGAAAAACTGGTCGAGGCGCGCATACTGAAATCGCTGCGTAAGCCGGTCAAGGTGCTGGCTAACGGCGAGATTGACCGCGCCATTACCGTGAAAGCCAATAAGTTTTCGGCGGCAGCTAAAGCCAAGATTGAGGCGGCCGGGGGCAAGGTGGAGGAGATAAATGAGACCAAGGCAGAGTAGACCTCGTCTACTCCAGGCAATGATTGACGCGTTCAGTCTGCCTGATTTAAGACGCCGCATCCTGCTCACGGTAGGCATCCTGGTGGCCTTCCGCTTCATTGCCCATGTGCCTCTGCCCGGCGTAAATGCGGCTGCCCTGACACAGCTATTCAACACTAACGCCATGCTGGGCATGCTGGACCTATTCAGCGGCGGCGCCATGAGGAACTTCAGTATCGCTGCTATGGGAGTCTATCCCTATATCACGGCGTCAATCATTATGCAGCTCATGGTGCCCATCTTCCCGCAGCTGCAGGCCCTGACCCAGGAGGGAGAAGCCGGCCGGCACAAGATTAACCTGTATACTCACTGGCTCACCGTGCCTTCGGCGGCGCTGGCCGCTTACGGACAGCTTATCCTGCTCCAGCGCGAGAATGTGGTCGCCACCGCCTCACCACTGTCGACGGTGGCTATTATCATGTCAATGATAGCCGGCACCATGTTCCTGGTCTGGCTTGGCGAGCTTATCACCGAATACGGTATCGGTAACGGCGTATCGATAATAATCTTCGGCGGCATTGTGGCCGGTTTACCGCAATCGATAGGTCAGGGTTATCTGGCCCGGGGGCAGTTCTTCGGCCTGGCCATTTACATCATCATTGCCCTGGCCACGGCCATCTTAATTGTCATCTTTACTGAAGCGCACCGGCGCATCCCGGTGCAATATGCACGGAGCGTCTTCCGCGGCGGACGCATGTACAAGCAGTCCGGCGCTACCCACATTCCGCTGCGGGTGAATACCGCCGGCATGATACCCCTTATCTTCGCCATGTCACTGGTAATCTTCCCCAGCATTATAGCCAGCTACTTTGCCGCGGCACCCAGCGCGGAGCCTAATTGGGCCAACCAGCTTATGACTATATTTTCCCCCTCAACGCCACTACCGCTGGGCCTGGTCTACTGGCTCCTGTATTTCCTGCTGGTGGTAGCCTTCAGCTTCTTTTATACCATGGTCGTCTTTCAGCAACAGGACCTGCCCGGCGTCCTGCAAAAGCAGGGTGGCTTTATTCCCGGGGTGAGACCGGGTAAGCAGACCTCTGCCTATCTGAACGCGGTGATTTATCATATCACCTGGGCCGGCGCCCTCTTCCTGGCTTTTGTGGCCATAATACCCTTCTTTGCCAGGGAGGTTACCGGCGTCCAGGCGTTGCAGCTTTCCAGCATAGGTATGCTGATTGTGATTGGTGTTGTCCTGGATACCATGAAGCAGCTGGAAGCGCAGCTCGTCATGCGGCGCTACGAGGGCTTCATTAAATAGGATAGCTTGCCTATTGAAATTGGGGTAAAAGAGTGTATATTATCTTTCTGGGGGCACCCGGGGCGGGCAAGGGAACACAGGCCGCGGCCATAGCCAGCGATTTGAACCTGGCGCATGTGGCCAGCGGCGACCTTTTCCGCAAAGCCCTGGAACAGAAGACCGAGTTGGGCTTGCAGGCCAAGTCTTACATGGAAAAGGGCTTGCTTGTCCCCGATGAAGTAACCATCCAGATGGTAATGGAGCGTCTGGCGGCACCGGACTGCGCCCGGGGGGCAATCTTCGATGGCTTCCCCCGCACGCTGCCCCAGGCCAAGGCCCTGGATAAGGCCCTGGCCGGCCGCGGCGCTGCCATCGACCAGGTGATTTATATAAAGGTTGGCGAAGAAGAGCTCTTAAAGCGGCTGAGCGGACGCTGGATTTGCCGCCGCTGCCAAACTCCGTATCATGAAGTCACCAACCCGCCCAAAGTCCGGGAAAAGTGCGATAAATGCGGCGGCGAGCTCTACCAGCGCGCCGATGATACGGTCGAAGCAGTCAAGAAACGGCTGCAGGTCTATTTGGCCGAGACCGCGCCCCTTATTGACTATTACACGGCGGCCGGTAAGCTGTTCGAAGTGGACGGCCAGGGGGGCGTAGAAGAAGTGCGGCAGAGGATAGCCGCCGTTATCAGTAGACAATTCATCCGCCGGTGATAGTTACTAAAATCCGGTCTGGATTTAAGAGAGAAGCAGGGTCAGGAGGGGGTACCGGGGTTTTGACGATTTATGGCTAAGAAAGAGACTATCGAGGTCGAAGGGACGGTAATGGAGAAACTACCCAACGGCATGTTCCGCGTGGAAATGCCTAATGGGCATAAAGTCTTGGCGCATATTTCGGGCAAAATAAGATTGCATTATATTAAAATCCTGCCGGGTGACCGGGTGTTGATTGAGCTTTCCCCTTATGACCTGAGCCGCGGCCGGATTACCTATCGACTTAAGTGAGTGAGGAATTAGTATGAAAGTTAAGCCTTCCGTTAAACCCAGGTGTCCCAAGTGCAAGGTAGTGAGACGCCAGCGGGTGGTAAGGGTTATCTGTTCCAACCCCAAGCACAAGCAGAGGCAGGGATAGAGGAGGAGTTTAATGCCGCGTATCGCCGGAGTAGACATACCGAGAAATAAACAGGTCTGGGTTTCACTGCAGTATATTTATGGTATCGGCTCAGCATTAAGTCAGAAAATCCTGGCCCAGACCGGCATCAATCCGACTACCAAGGCGGACAGCCTCACCGAGGATGAGGTCAACCGCCTGCGTGCAGTGATTGACAAAGAACACACGGTGGAAGGTGAGCTCAGGAAAGAGATTAGCCTTAATATTAAGCGTCTGATTGAAATTGGCAGCTACCGCGGTCTCCGGCACCGCTTCAACCTGCCGGTCAGAGGTCAACGGACCCGGACCAACTCTCGCACCAGAAAAGGCCCGCGTAAGACCGTAGCCGGTAGAGGCCAGAAGCGCGGCATGGCTAAGAAATAGCCTGCGGTTAGCTGGATAGCATAGAACTGTTAGTAGAGGAGTAAAATGGCAGAGAAAAAACGACCCAGGGCAAAGCGGCGGGAACGTAAGTCTATTCCATCGGGGAAAGCCTACGTCCAGTCCTCTTTTAATAATACGACTGTAACCCTCACCGACCCGGAGGGGAATGTCCTTTCCTGGGCAAGCTCGGGGACATCCGGGTTCAAAGGCTCGCGCAAGGGCACGCCCTACGCGGCGCAGCTGGCGGCCCGTGACGCCGCCCGCAAGGCCATGGAACACGGCCTACGCCAGGTAGAGGTCTTTGTCAGGGGTCCGGGCAGCGGGCGTGAGGCAGCAATTCGTGCTCTACAAAGTTCGGGGCTGTATATTACCGGCATCAGGGATGTCACCCCTGTCCCGCATAACGGCTGCCGTCCCCCCAAGCGAAGGCGGGTGTAGAGGAGAGAAATGGCAAGGCATACTACAGCAGTCTGTCGATTGTGTCGCCGCAGCGGCGATAAGTTAATGCTTAAAGGCAGCAAGTGTATTACTAACTGCACCTATGGAAAGCGGCCCAAGCCGCCGGGACCACATATCAGTCAGCGGCGCCGCATCTCTGACCGCGGCATACAGCTACGTGAGAAGCAAAAGGCCCGCCACACCTATGGCATACTGGAAAGGCAATTCCGCAGGCTCTTTGCCGCAGCGGAAAAACAGACCGGTATTACCGGTATAAACCTGACCGTGCTCCTGGAGAGACGGCTTGATAACGTGGTCTACCGCCTCGGCTTTGCTGACTCGCGCTCTCAGGCCCGCCAGGTGGTTGCGCATGGGCATATTATGTTAAATGGCCACCGCACCGATATACCCTCTGCCCTGGTCAAGGAGGGTGATACCATTAGCTGGCGGGAAGCCAGCACCAAGCACGAGTACTACAAGATACTGGTCGAAACTATCAAGAGTAAGACCGTCCCGACCTGGCTGAGTCTGGACCGGGACAAGATGGTGGGTAAAGTCCTCTCCATCCCTATTCCGGAAGATATTGGAGCCAAATTTAACGCCAAAGCTATTGTTGAATACTACTCTCGATAACCGGATGCTTTGACTCTTGGGCAGTAGATTGAAGACTTCACAAAAACTCTTGATAAGGAGGTAGATTTGTCCTACCTAGCAATACCAAAAATTGAAAGCTTGGAAAGTGGCGAAAACTTCGGACGCTTTGCCATTGAACCACTGGAAAAAGGCTTTGGCGTCACCCTGGGTAACGCCTTGCGCCGGGTGCTGCTCAGCTACCTTCAAGGGGCCGCTGTGACCAGGTTTAAAATTGAAGGCGCACAACATGAATTCTCCACTATTCCCAATGTAAAAGAAGATGCCACCGAGTTTCTGCTTAATGTTAAGGCTTTGCGACTGAAAGCCGTTTCCGGACAGCCCGGTAAGTTAACCCTGGACGTAAAAGGGGACGGGCGGGTCAGCGCCGCGGACATCAAACCCTCGGTTGACTTTGAAATCGTTAATCCCGAGCTTTACCTGGCCACCCTGGACTCATCTGAAGCCAGGCTTACCGTGGAGTTTGACGTAGAACTGGGCATTGGCTATAAAGAGGCCCAGTCCAGTGATAACCTGCCGGTAGGGACCATCCCGGTTGACGCTATCTTCACGCCGACCCGCAAGGTCAACTTCAACATCGAGCCGGTTCACATCGGCCAGGAGATCAGCCGCGAGCGGCTGACCCTCGAAATATGGACGGATGGCACAATCTCAGCCGTGGACGCCTTAAGCCAGAGCGCCGACATCATGATAGAGCAGCTGGCACCGCTGGCCGAGTATGCCAAGGTCTCCCAGATAGAAGTCGGCAAGAAAGCCCTCCGCCTGGCTATCCCCGAGGAGCAGTTTAATATGCCGGTGGAACAGCTTGA